>JBJONJ010000075.1:0-5499 GCA_046051905.1 Verrucomicrobiota bacterium | reverse complement strand
GCGTGCGAGATGCCGGGCAGCGAGGCGATCTCATCGCGGATCTGCTCGCCCAGGCGGCGCAGGTCACGCTCCGCCATGTCCGCCGCCAGCATGACGCTGATGACGGAGTCGAGATGGTCGTCCTGCTGGATGATGGGGCGCTCCGCGAGCGTGGGGAAGTTTGGGATGGCATCGACACGGATTTTGAGCTCATCGAGGATGTCGCGGGCCTGCTTCGCGTCATTGATTTCGATCATGACCATCCCGCCGCTGGACGACGCGGTGGAGACGATGCGCTTGATGCCAGTGACCTGTTGGATTGCCTCCTCGATGCGCAGGACGATGGTCTCCTCCACCTCCTCCGGCGTGGCGCCGGGATACGGCACATTGATGGAAAGAAAGCGCGAGGGCATGTCCGGGAACACCTCCAGCGGAATGCGACCTGTGAGCAGCGTCCACAATCCGAGCCCCATGATGGCGAGCATCATGAGATTGGCGGCGACGGAGTTGCGGGCGAACCAGGAAATCATGGGAGCATGGTCAAGAGGTCAAGGAACGGGTCAAGATGAGGCATCGCGGGAAACTTCTGTCCGTTCGGCAAGAGCAGGAGGACGTGTGCGTTGCACGCAAGCATGAAACGACGTGACCTTTTCCTATGCGCCGCGGCCGCCGCTTTAGTTTCGCCTGCTCGTGGCGGCCAGTTCAGCGGCAAGATCCGCAAATCCCTCAAATGGAGCATGGCGGAGAAGGCCGCCAAAGGCATGCCACTGGTTGAGGCCTTCAAAAAGCTGCGCGAGTGCGGTTTTGAAGGTGTGGAGCCCAGCTTGCTTTTTGGCCACGTGACCCTCGAAAACGCCGCGGAATGGGCGGCGGCGGGAAAAGAGGCTGGTTTGGTCATCGACGGCACCGTGGGCGGTCGCGCCGAGACACTCGAAAAAGGTCTCGAAATCACCAAGAAGCTCGGCGGTGATTCGATGCTCGTCGTGCTTGCTTACCCGGAGGACAAACCGATCCAGCAGACCTGGCGTGAAGCCGTGGCCCGCATGAAGGAAGCCGCGCCAGTGGCGGAAAAGCTCGGCGTGCGCCTGCTCATCGAGAATGTTTGGAACACCTTCACCATCAGCGCCTTTGACATGGCCCGGTTGGTGGATGACATCGGCAGCCCGTGGGTGGGCGTGCATCTCGACATTGGCAACCAGATGCGTTGGGGTGTGGCGGAGCACTGGGTGGAGGTGCTCGGCAAGCGCACCGGCAAGCTCGACGTGAAGGAATACAACCTTGACATGGCGATGAAGGAAGGCATGCGCAAAGCCTTCGACACGCCGTTGGGCGAGGGAAGCATCCGCTGGGCCGCCGTGCGTGCCGAACTGGCGAAAATCAACTTCACCGGCTGGGCCGCCGCCGAGGTGAAAGCTGGCGACTGGCCCTACCTCGCTGATGTGGCACGCCGCATGGACCAGGTGCTCGATCTTCGTTGAGGTCTCACCGCCCCGGCTTGAAGGCCAGCAGCGCCGCCGCGTAGCGCCGGCCGATCTCCAGCGTGCCTTTGGCGGTGAAGTGCGTGTGGCTGGGCGGCAGCGTTTCCGCGCCTTCGGTATCGACATACACGGCGAGCGGGTCCTGGGCATCGACGGCCTTTTGCGAGGCGATGACCACAGGCATGTTTGGGTTCTTGCCGTTGCCGAAGCGGGTGTTCACACCAATCAACGCGATCAGTTCCGGCGCGGCGAGATCGCTGCGCAGCCGTGTGATCAGGTGGGCAAGGTGTTTGGTGTAAAGCGGCGCGTAGGTCGATGTGGCATCGCTCTCGCCCTGCACCCACACGAGGGCGCGGAACTTCAGCTCGATGTTTTGAGCTTTCGCAGCCGCGAGGGCACTTTTCACCGTCTCCACCAGCGCCCGATAGCATGAGCCGCCGATGCCCGGATCATCTGGATTCCAGTCCTTCGCCACCGCGGTGCCGCTGAAGGCCGCTTTGATGATGGCGAGCGGTTTGCCTTCCTTGGCCTTCAACTCACGAGCGAGTCCGATTTCTGGCCCGAAACCGCCTTCGGCCTTCGCGAAGTTGCCGTACTGCCTCGGCTCGGCCTTCTTGTCTTTCGGCGATCCTTTGAGCTGCGGCTGCAAATGCGTCCATTTTCCACCGCTGGTGACATCGAACTCGTCCGGCGGCGGATCGCCGACACGCCACCAGAACATCACGTCCTTGTCGGAGGCATCGGCGGGTAGTTCAGAAGCATACGCGTCAAAGCCAACGGCATTCGACTGGCCGGCGACGAGGATCAAATCACGCGTCTCGGCATGCAGCGTGGAAAGGAGGCAAAGGAAGAGGAACCGTTTCATGGACTCATCCAAACGCCTGCGATGGCAAGGTTTCGCCTGAAAATGCCATCGGCGAACGTTTGAGGCTCATGCGCCGCCTTTTTCTCCTCCTCAGCCTCAGCTCCGCCTTCGCCGCCGACTCCCCCACGCTCCATCCAAAAGCCTCCGCGTTGCATCACACGCATCAGGGTCCGTTTGTGACCACCGCCGACGATGGCGTACTGTGCATCGACAACAAAAACGCCCTTCGCAGCACCGATGAGGGCCGCACCTGGACCTCGACACCGCTGTTTGCCGATCCGGCGAAGTTCTCCGTCAGCAACGAGCGTGCTCTTTTGCGCACTCGCGAAGGTGTGATCATCTCCGCGTGGATGAACGGCGTCGAGCGCAAGGCCCCGCAAGGCTGGCACTGGGGTGAGGCGAGTGCGAAGTGGACGGATTTCATCCTGCCCACCTACACCTGCCGCAGCACCGATGATGGCAAGACCTGGGAAGCGCCCGTGAAGCTCAGCGATCCCTGGTGCGGCTGCATTCATTCGCTCATCCAGATGAAAAGCGGCCGCCTCGTGCTCGTGGGCCAGGAAATCATCGCGCAGTGGCGACACGCCACCGTGATGTGGGCCTCCGATGATCTCGGCAAAACCTGGCAACGCGGCGATGTGCTCGATGACGGCATCGGCACCCACGACCACGCCGGCAGCATCGAAGGCAGCGTCATCGAGCGTGCGGATGGCTCGCTCTACCTGTTGCTGCGCACGGAGTCGGGCTTCTTGTGGGAAGCCGTTTCCAAAGACGGCCTCAAATGGTCCGGCTTGAAGCAAACCGCCATCGCCTCCGTCACCTGCTGCCCGCAAATGGCCCGCCTTGCCGATGGACGCATCGCGCTGCTTTGGAATGCCCCGCCAAGGCACAATCCGAAGAATGGCAGCAGTCGCGCCGAGCTCTCGCTCGCCTTTTCCAGCGATGAAACCGCTTCGTGGAGCCAGCCGGTCATCGTCGCCGCGAACTACACCCCCGCAGGCCGCGTGTCCTATCCCTATTTATATGAGCGGAAGCCCGGCGAGCTGTGGATCACCACCATGCAGGGCGGACTGCGCATGAGCGTGAGAACCGCCGACCTCGCCGCCGGTCAGATTCCCGTCTTCGTGCCACCGCCGAAGTCCGTGCCAAAGCCCGGAGGCATCTTCATGTTTGGCGATAGCACCACCGCCCCACGTGGCAACGTGACCGTCTATGCCGACCGCGTGAACAGGATGCTGCAAAGCATTGGCTCTAGCCTCAGCGTTTACAACGCCGGTGTGCCCAGCAACATCACCGCCCAGGCCGTGAAGCGCCTGCAAACCGACGTGCTCGCCTACCAGCCGCGCATCGTCGTCATGCAGTTCGGCATCAACGACAGCGCCATCGATGTGTGGAAGAAGCCGCCCGCCACCGAACCACGCGTGAGCAAGGAGGCGTTCATCGCCAACTACCGCAGCATGATCGCCGCCACGCAAAAAAGCGGCGCCAAGGTCATCCTCATGACCACCAACCCGCTTCGTTGGACCTCCAAGATCCTCGAACTCTACGGCAAGCCACCTTACAAGCCCGATGCCGAGGATGGCTTCGAATCGCCCACCCTCCTCGCCTACAACGACGCCCTCCGTGCCCTTGCGAAGGAGTTGAACGTGCCGCTCGTCGATGTCCACGCCGCCTATCCCGCCTTCGCTGCGAAAAAGAAGACCTACATCACCGCCATGCTCACCGACGGTATGCACCCCGGTGATCTTGGGCACGAACTCGTCGCGGAGTTGCTGCTGCCCGCGATTCGCGCACAAGTACGCTAACTCAAGCAGGCGAGGTGCCTTTGATGATTGGAGTGAAGTCACTCCAGTTTTCTATTCGGAACCCGCGAATGTCGCGCACGACTTGCGCCACCCATGGCAGCGCCTTCAAAGCCAGAAGAGCGGCAAAGAGGTTTGCCATGTCGTTGTTTTCGCAGACGTAAACGCTGCCCTGAATCCTCTCGAAGCCGAACATCTTCAAAGTCACGCCAATGTCTGTGTAAGCAGCCGTCACTCCGCGCGGATGATGTTCCGCCGCATCTGCCACTACAAGATCGAAGGCGATCGCAAACATGGTTCAGCTTACTTTGGGATCTTTGACCGCCTGCTCCGTCGGATAGTCCAGCTCTTCACCCGTTTGAAGCACCACCACATGAACTTTCTGTCCATTAACCGTGCCTACAACCTGATAAGTAGGCCCATATTCCCCAAAGGTGCGGAAAGTGCCCACCAGCCCGGCGGCAGTTGATTGTGTGGTCGCATTCATGATCCAAGGGTGCTGGAAACCGTCAAAAGGTCAACGATGAGTTCGTATGACGCTTTGTGAAACCGCTCCCGCTTCTCCTCCTCACCACCGCTTCCGCCCTCGCGATTCAAATCGCACCGTTTCGCGCAGACGTGACACCTCCCATCGGCGCTCCGCTTTGTGGCGGCCTCGTGAAACCCGCCGTCGGTGTCAGCGAGCCGCTGTTGGCACTCGGCGTCGTGCTCATTAGCGATGAAAAGCCCGTCGTGCTCTGCGCCATCGACTTCTGTGAGATTCGCGGCGCGGATCACATTCACTGGCGAGAGGTTTTGGCCAAGGCTGCCGGCACTTCGGCAGAGCGGGTGGCTTTGCACTCGCTGCACCAGCACAATGCGCCGCTCGTGGATAGCGAGGCACAGAAGCTCCTGCCGGAGATCGCCATCCTCGATGCCGCTGCGACCGAAAAAGCCCTCGCCGGCATCGCAGCGAGCATCGAGGCCGCTTTGAAGGCTCCACAGCCCGTCACGCACCTCTCGACGGGCGAGGCCAAAGTGCTCGAAGTGGCCGGAAATCGTCGCGTGCAGATCGTGAATGGCAAAGTCGGCAAGATGCGAGGCAGTGGCAGCAAAGATCCGGTGCTGCGCGCCTTGCCGGAAGGCCTCATCGACCCGTTTTTGAAGACGATCAGCTTTTGGAACGGCGAAAAGAAGCTCGCCGCGCTGCACTACTACGCCACGCACCCGATGAGCTACTACGGCGACGGCATCATCAGTCACGACTTCGCTGGCATCGCTCGTGAAAAGCGCACGCACGAGGATGGCGTGCCGCACATTTACTTCACCGGCTGCGGCGGCAACATCGGCGCGGGCAAATACAACGACGGCACGCCGCCGATGCGCCCCTTGCTTG
>JBJONJ010000074.1:0-5841 GCA_046051905.1 Verrucomicrobiota bacterium | reverse complement strand
GGCTGTAGTTCTTCAAATCGGACGCGTTGGTCTCGTTCGGCAGGCTGCTGAGGCGGTAAATCTGCGAGCGCATGATGGTGCGCATGAGATGCTTCAAATCGTAGCCGTGCTGCACGAAGTCAGCGGCCAGCCAGTCGAGCAGTGCGGGATTCGTGGGTGGATTCGACGCACGGAAGTCGTCCACGGGATCGACGATGCCGCGGCCCATGAAGCTCGACCACACGCGGTTCACGATGGCATGCGCAAAGTGCGGATTCTTCGGATTCGTCATCCAATCGGCCAAAACCGCCCGCGGGTCCTGCGATTCGGCGATGGGGATTTCCTTGTCGGCAGGCGGACGCGGCTTCAGCGACACTTTGGTGACCGGATGCTCGATGCTCGCCGTGCCCGGCGCGAACCACATCTGCTCTGGCTCGCCGCTGATCGGTGCGGAGATGCCTTGGCCCTTGCGCTTCATCTGCGTGAAGAACGCCGCCATCTGATAGTAGTCCGTCTGGTCCCACTTCTCCGTTGGGTGGTGATGGCACTTCGCGCACTCCAGACGCACGCCGAGGAAAATTTGGCCGATGAAGGTCGCGGCGTCGATGGGCTCGCGTTTGTCACGCCAGATGGCCACGGGGCCGTTCTTGTGCGTGTTGCCCTCGGCAGTGAGGAGTTCGGTCACGAAGCGGTTCCATGGCTTGTTTTCGCGAAACGACTGCCGAATCCACTGATCGAGCAGATAGACCGGCTTCACACCGACTCGCGATGGGTTCGGGCGAATGAGATCGCCCCACTTGATGGCCCAGTGATCGGCCCACTCGGCTCGTTCGAGCAGTTGATCGATCCACTGCTCATACTTCGAAGGGTTTTTGTCGGCGAGGAAGGCGCGAGCTTCCTCCACGCTCGGCAGCATGCCGATGGCATCAAGCGAGGTGCGACGGAGGAACTCCGCGTCGCTGCACGTGTCGCTCGGCAGGTAGCCGACCTTTTGCAGGCGGGCATAGACGAGCTTGTCGATCTCGTTGCGCACCGGCAGCTTCGCGTAGCGCTCCGCAGGCAGCAGTTTCTCCGCAGGCACATCCACGCGTGAGATCGCCACCTGCCCCATGTAACGCGCCACGATGACCGTCTCGCCGCTTTCGGTCGAGGCTTTGACTTTTCCATTCTCATCCACGCCCGCGATGGCTTTCTCCGTCGAAATGTAGTCCGCCAGGTCCGTCACATCGCGTGTCGAGCCGTCGCTGTACTTCGCGGTGACCTTCAAGGTGACCTCCTCGCCTTTGCGATACGTCTTCTCGCCCGGCGTGATCGCTACTTCGGCCAGCGTGGGCTGATTCGCCGTCTCGTAAGGCATGCCTTGGCGAATCCAGTCCGCGATCGTCTTCGCCCAGGCCGAATCCGGTTCAAATCGCTGCCCACCTTCGTGCTGCACACGCACCGTGGCTTTTTGAAGAATGAGACTGTCTTCTGGCAGCGAGGGAAACACGCGACGGCCTCGCGAGTCGTTCACGAACTCCATGAAGTCGCTCTTCGTGTCGAAAGCGAAGATCGAGAGACGGAAACCCGCTTGCCCGCTCGATTTCGCATGGCAGGAGCCGAGGTTGCAGCCGGCTTTCGTGAGGATCGGGAGGATGTCCTTGGTGTAGGAGAGCTTCGGAGTGTTAGAAGTGAGAGGTGAGATGTCAGAAGTGAGCTTGGTGACATTCGCCTTCTCATCGAGTTGCACGACCTTGCCGCTGTCCAGCGCGGCGAAGGTTGTTTTGGTCTCAGCATTCAACAGCGCCGCATACGGCACGCCTTCGAGCGTGGTGAGCTTCTTCGACTTGCCGCTGGTGAAGGCGAGGCGAACGCCGTCATGCGTTTTGAGCTCGGTAATGTTGAACACGGCACCAGCGTCGGTGAGGTAAGTGAGCGCGGTGGAGTCGGGCGACCACATCACGGCGTTCACGGGAGCGGATTTGTCGCCGAGGAGCATCAGCATCTCCTTTGTGGCGATGTCCCAAACCTTCAGCTCCTTGTCTGCACTGCCGGTGGCGAGCCATTTGCCGTCGTGATTGAACGCGAGCGCGGTGATGTGACCGACATGGCCCTCGATCTTCGCGATTTCCTTCAGCGTGGCCGCATCCCAAACCTTCGCGAGGTTGTCTGCGCCGCCGCTGGCGATCTGTTTGCCGTCCTTGCTCAGCGCGAGGCTCAAAATGTTGTCGGCATGCGCTTCGATGGTTTGTACCGGTTTCGGCTCACCGAGCTTCCAGCGATGCAAAACGCCCTTCACGCCCGTCGGGCCGTCCGCGAGGATCAGCGTCGCTTTATCGGCGAGGAAGGTCAGGCCCGTCACGCGGCCTTCCAGTGGCGCGGCGAGCGTGTTCGCGATTTTCCAGTCGGCCGAATTCCACACCAGCACGCTGCGATAGCCTCCGGCGGCCAACTTCGTGCCATCGCTGTTCCAGGCGAGCGATTGGATGACATCCTTGTGCCCTTCGAGCGTCGCGACGACCGGAAAATCCTTCATTTTGGCATCCCGCACGATCACGCGATTGCCAATGCCCGCCGCGAGCCATTTGCCATCGGCGCTGAGCGCCAAAGTCGTCGCTGGAGCATGTCCGGGCGGCAAAGCGGCCAGTTTATCCGCCGGGGTGAGTTCGCCGAACTTCTTCAACGCCGCCACATCCCACGCCGCACCGGCCTGCGCCCATGATTTGAGCAGATTGATCTGTTTTTCCGGGAGCTGCTTCTTCGGCGGCATGTGCTCATCACCCTCCGCCGTGAGCGAGGAGATGATTTTGTCGGATTTGATGACCTCGAGGGCCGACTCACGCGTTTCGAGCGAGAGATCGCCCTTTTTCTTCTCCGCATTGTGGCAGCCCATGCACTGCGTTTTCAGCAAACCCATCGCCTGGGCCGTGGGCACACGCGGTTTTTCCTCCGCAGCTAGCGAGGTAATCAGAAGCAGGGGCAAAAGTTGGCGAAGCATGGGCGGCGTAGACTACGGGCGTGGGCTGGCGCCTCTTGCCGGCCTGATCACCTCATCCAGTTCAAAAAATATGCCGCCGTGCTTGTGTTCCGCGCCGCGGCACGCGTATGCTTGGAGCTTCGCGCCATCTACTGCATGAAAAACCGACTTTGCCACCTCCTGCTGTCCACTTTTGCCCTCGCCGTTCCCTTCACGGCATCCGCCCAAGAGGACGCGGCCACGCCGCCGGAATGGGCGGGCATCGTCAATATCGACGTCTCCGTGCTCTTCCCGGACTATCGCGAGCCTTGGAACGCCGGACAACCCTCCGGCGGCAGCGGCACCGGCTTCCTGATCGGCAAAAACCGCTTCCTCACGAACGCCCATGTGGTGAGCAATGCCACGCGCATCCTCATCCGCACCACGGATGACCCGAAGCCGCACCCGGCCAAGATCGTCCACATCGCCCACGACTGTGACCTGGCCATCATCGAGGCGGAAAACCCAGAGACCTTTGCGAAGATGACGACGCTCGACTTTGGCAGCATCCCACGGCTCAACACCGAGGTCATCGCCATCGGCTATCCCATCGGCGGGGACCGCATGTCCGTGACACGTGGCGTCGTTTCCCGCATCGACTTCCGCCCTTACAGCCACACGAGCGTGGATTCGCACCTGTGTGTGCAGGTGGATGCGGCGATCAATCCGGGGAACTCCGGCGGCCCGGTCATGCAGGATGGCAAAGTCGTCGGCGTGGCCTTCCAGGGCTTCTCCGGCCGCGTGGCACAAAACGTCGGCTACATGATCCCGGTGCCCGTCATCAAGCGCTTCCTCACGGACATCGAGGACGGCCGTTACGATCACTATGTGGACCTCGCCGTGAGTGATTTCCCCGTCGAAAACCCCGCGCAGCGTCAGGCACTCGGCCTTCAGGATGATGGCGTGGGAGTCATGATCGGCGATGTGGAGCCCGCCGGCACCGCCGGCGAGCTACTGAAGCCTGGCGACGTGATTCTGGCCATCGATGGCAATCCCGTGCTCAACAACGGCCTCGTCCGCATCGAGGGCGACCTCGTGAACATGAACGAAATCGTTGAGCGAAAGTTCGCCGGCGATACCATCCAGCTCAGCTACCTGCGTGACGGAAAAAAGGAGGACAAGAGCCTCAAGCTGAAGCGCTTTGACCCGTATGTGCGCCTCGGATCCCAATACAACCAGCGCCCGCGCTACCTCGTCTATGCCGGCCTCGTTTTCCAACCGCTGGATCGCAATCTCGTCGATGCCCACCAGATCCGCGATGCCACGGTGAACTACGTTTTTGAGCGTTACCTCACCGACAAGCTCTATGTCGAGCGCCCCGAGCCCGTCGTGCTCACCAGCATCCTGCCAGACCAAGTGAATACCTGGCTCACACCATATGCGCAGAGCCTCGTCGATGAGATCAACGGCGTCACCATCAAGACCCTCGACGATGTAAAGACCGCCCTCGCCAAGAACGACAAGCCCTTCATCGAAATCCGCCTGCACGAGAAGAACCGCCCGCTCATCCTGAAGCGTGACCTGGCCGAGTCAGCGCACCCGCGCATCATGCAGACCTACAACATCCAGGAGGACAGCTACCTCGGCCACGAGTGATCTTTGACTTAAGAATCCTGATTTTCGATTTCGCCATGCACCGCCTCCTTTGCCTCCTCCTCTGCGGCCTCAGCCTTCCTGCCGCCGCTCAAACGGCCGCGAAAAAACGCGCCGCCCCCTCCGCGCCCGTCTCCGCGACGCAGTCCAGCTCGCTGCTAAAGGTGAATGTCACCGCGCAGCCCTACGATCTGCATCTGCCATGGCAGAAGCAGTCGCCCATCAACAGTCGCGGCCTCGGCGTTGTGGTCGCTGGAAACCGCGTGCTTGTCACTGCGCAACTCGTGGCGGATGCGAACTACATCGAGATCGAACTGCCGGATGGCGGCCAAAAGCTCGCCGCGAAAGTCATCGCTGTCGATTACGAGGCGAACCTCGCCCTGCTCGAATCCGCCATCAACGCCGAGAAGGAAAAGGCTTTCTTCGCCGGGCTAAAACCGATGGAAGTGGATGCCAGCGCCCGCATTGGCGATTCCCTCAACGTGTGGCAAACAGGCCGTGTGGGTGATCTCATCGAGTCCCCGCTCACGATCAGCAAGATCCTCGTGCGTCGTTATGTCGTCGAAGGCTCCGGCTTCCTCGTTTATGAGACCACCGGCATCATCCGCAGTGAGGCGAATAGCTTCACCCTGCCGGTGATCAAGGCAGGCAAGCTCGCTGGCATGCTCCTGAGCTACGACTCGAAGAACCAGGTCACCACCATTCTGCCCGGACCGATCATCGAGCACTTCTTGAAGGACTTCGCTGATGGCGCGTATGAAGGCTTCCCCGGCCTCGGCATGGAGTATCAGGTAACGCTCGATGAGCAGCTCCGGGACTACCTTGACATGAAACCGGACGCCCCCGGCGTGCTCGTTACCGCCGTGATGAAAGGCGCTTCCGCCGAGAAGGCCGGCCTGAAGAAGGGCGACATCCTCGTCGCCATCAACGGCCAGACCATCGACGCTCGTGGTGACTACAAGGACGCGCAATACGGTGCCCTCAACACCAGCCATATCGTACGCGGCAAGGCCTACGTCGGCGATGACTTCGAGCTCAAGATCATCCGCGAGGGCAAGGAAGAGACGCTCAAGGGCAAGCTCACGCGGAAGAGCCCGGATGACTACCTCGTCACGCCGTATCGCTTCGACAAAGGACCGCCCTATATCCTCATGGGCGGCCTGCTCTTTCAGGAACTCTCCCGCCCCTACCTCGATTCCTTCGGTGAGCAGCAGTCGGAGAATTCAGCGCTCCTGCGCCTCAGCCACATCGCCCGTCATCCCGATGAGCTCGAA
>JBJONJ010000073.1:0-16715 GCA_046051905.1 Verrucomicrobiota bacterium | reverse complement strand
GGATGCGGCGGAGGGTGTAGTTGCGGTCGCTGTTGCCGGGCTGGATGCCGTCGGCGATGGCGAAGCTGAGCGTGCGGATGTGATCGGCGATGACGCGGAAGGCGACGTCGATCTTTTCCTGTTCGGTGACGGGCACGACGTGGCCCTGATCGTTGGCCTTCGGCAGCGTGCTGGCATACGTTTTGCCGGACATCTTCGTCAGCTCATCGAAGATGGGGCGGAAGACGTCGGTGTCGTAGTTGCTGATCTTCGCGTTTTGGAAGTCGGTGAAGTTTTTCGTGCCCTGAATGATGGAGCAGACGCGCTCGAAGCCCATGCCGGTATCGACGTGCTTCGCAGGGAGCGGCTCGAAGGTGCCCTCGGGCGTGGCGTTGTATTGGATGAAGACGTTGTTCCAGATCTCGATGCAGCTCGCGTCGCTGCCATTGACGAGCTTGCGGCCTTCACGCTGGCGGTCCTCGTCGAGATTCGGGGCGCCGGGGGTGAGGTCGATGTGGATCTCCGTGCAGGGGCCGCAGGGGCCGGTGTCGCCCATCATCCAGAAGTTGTCCTTCTTGTTGCCGTTGACGATGTGGATGTCGGGATCGAGGCCGATGCTGCGGAATTTTTCCGCCCAGATGTCCCAAGCCTCCTGGTCGCGGTCAGCGGGGTCGCCCTTTGATTTGTCGGGCTGGTAAATGGTGGCGTAGACGCGGGTGGGCGTGAATTTCCAGCGCTCAATGACGAGCTCCCAGGCCCAGGAGATGGCCTCTTTTTTGAAGTAGTCGCCAAAGGACCAGTTCCCCAGCATCTCGAAGAGAGTGTGGTGGTAGGTGTCGAGGCCCACGTCCTCAAGGTCGTTGTGCTTGCCGCCGGCGCGGATGCACTTCTGCGTGTCCGCGGCGCGGGTGGGCAGGCCTTTGTGCAGGACGCCGGGCCAGGTGTCCACATCCGCGCTGCGCTCGCCGAGGAAGATGGGCACGAACTGGTTCATGCCCGCGTTCGTGAAGATGCGCGCGCCGTCGCGGCTGGTGTAGCCGACGTTGTCGCTGGGCACGATGGTGTGCTGCTTCTCCTTGAAGAAGTCGAGGAAGGAGGCGCGGATTTCGGCGGCGGTGGGGATCTTGGACATGGAAAGAGGGCGGGGATGGTAGCGGGAGAGAAGGAGTGGTAAAGTGCTCAGTTCTCAGTGCTCAGTCGGCATGGAGAATGCCGCCACGAGCCAAAAAACGTCGCTGGGAGGCGTATGATGAAGCGTGATTCGCCTCCTCATCACTTTTGCCCTCGTTTCCTCCGCCGTGGCGGAGCCCATCGACTTTTCCAAGCAGATCCGCCCGATCCTTAGCGAGAACTGCTTCTTCTGCCACGGTCCCGACGATAAAAAGCGTGAAGCGGACCTCCGTCTCGACGACGAGGCTGCCGCGAAGAAGAACAACGACGGCGTCATTGCCGTGGTGCCGGGTGATCCCGAGAAAAGCGCCCTCATCCAGCGCATCGTGAGCACGGACCCGGATGAGGTCATGCCGCCACCGAAGCAGCACAAGACAATCTCACCGACGCAGGTGGCGCTGCTCGAAGAGTGGATCAAACAGGGTGCGAAGTGGGGGAAGCATTGGAGCTATGAGAAGGTGGTGAGGCCGGCGGTGCCTGCCGGTGGGAAAAATCCGGTCGATGCGTTTCTGGCGGCGCGCCTGAAAAAGGAAGGGCTGTCGTTTTCTCCTGCGGCGGACCGTGCCACGCTGATTCGTCGTGTGGCGCTCGATTTGACTGGGCTGCCGCCGACACTGGACGAGCTGGCGCGGTTTGATCGGTCCGAACTGAGCGATGCGGTGGAATTTTATCTCAATCAACCCGCCTACGGCGAGCACTGGGCCCGCCAGTGGCTGGATCTGGCACGCTACGCGGACTCCTCCGGCTATCCGAGTGACCAGCCGCGGGAGATTTGGGCTTACCGAGACTGGGTGATTCGGGCGCTGAATGCGAACATGCCATTCGATCAGTTCACCATCGAGCAAAACGCCGGAGACCTGCTGCCAAACCCTACCGACGACCAGCTCATCGCGACGGCGTTTCACCGGAATACGATGACGCAAAACGAAGGCGGCACGGACGACGAGGAATTCCGCAACGCGGCGATCATCGACCGCGTGAACACGACCTTTGCGGTGTGGATGGGTACCACGATGGCCTGTGCGCAATGTCACACGCACAAATACGATCCGCTCACGATCAATGAGTACTTCCAGTTCTACGCCTTCCTCAATCAAAGCGCCGACAGCGACAAAAAAGACGAGGTGCCGCTGCACAGCTTCGACACGCCGGAGACGAAAAAGCAGCGCGAGGCACTGAAAACCGAGATTGCGGCGCTGGAGTCGAAATTCACGAAACCGGACGCGAAATGGCTCGCGGGGCTCGACGCGTGGGATCGCGGCTTTGCGCGGGATTTGGGCTGGCAGAGCCCAAAGCCGGTCAAAGTGAGCGAAAGCGACGCGAAGATCGAAAACGATGGTCGCGTGATCCTCGCGAAAAATCAGGACACCGCGAGCTACACGGTCGAACTGCCGCTCGCGGGTGATAAACTGAGTGCGTTGAGGCTCGAAACGGCTCCGCAGGCCGGTTTTGGCAATTTTGTGCTCACCAGCCTCAAAGCCGAGGTGGTGCCGCCGGATGCCAAAGCAGCTCCGCTGGCGCGATTTGTGCGCGTGGAGCTGCCGGGAGCTAAAAAGATGCTGCAACTGGCCGAGGTGCAGGTTTTCAGCGGTGCGGAGAACCTCGCGCCGAAGGGGGTGGCGAGTCACAGCAGCCAGTATCAGGATGCCGCGGCGAAGCGGGCGAACGATGGCAACACGGACGGCGACTACAAGAAAGGCAGCGTGTCGCACACGAGCGGGAACGACGACAATCCGTGGTGGGAAGTCGATTTGAAGGCCGCGAAGCCGGTGGATCGCGTGGTGGTGTGGAATCGGCTCGATGGCGTGAGCAAGCGTCTCGATGGTTTCCGCGTCGTGCTGCTCGATGAGAGGCGCCAGATCCTGTGGAAGAGCGATCCCACGCCCGCGCCGGAGAAGGAAAAGGCCTTCGCGGTCAGCGGACCGGTGGCTCTGAGCTTCACCACTGCGCTGGCGGATTACTCGCAGAATGGTTTCGAGGCGACGAAGTTCCTGGAAGCCAAAAGCAAAGGCTGGGCCGTCGGTGGCGCGGCTGAGAAGCCGCACACGCTCACGCTTTTGACAAACTCGCCTGTCGTCGTGCCTGCGGGCGCAAAGCTGCGGGTGACCTTGGAGCAGAAGAGCGAGTTCAAGCAGCACACGCTCGGCAACTTCCGTCTCAGTTTCACCGGCGATGCTCGTGTGCAACAAGCGGCGAAAATTCCCACGAATGTCATCGCCGCGCTGGCGCAGCCGAAACGCTCGCCGGAGCAGCAGAAGGTCGTCGTGGATTATTATGTGCGCAACATCGCGAAGGAATCGGCCGCCGAACGCACGCGCCTCGCTGCCGCGACCAAAGAACTCGCCGCGATCAAGCCGGTGACCGTGCCGATCATGCGCGATCTCGATCCGAAGCAGCGTCGCGTGACGAAAGTGCAGCTTCGTGGCAACTGGCAGTCGCTCGGCGATGAGGTGAGCGAGGCCACACCGGCCGTGTTTCATCCGCTGCCGGCGAATGAGCCCAAAAACCGCCTCACGATGGCGAAGTGGCTCGTGAGCCGTGACAACCCACTCACGGCCCGCGTGACCGTGAATCGCCTTTGGGAAAGCCTGTTCGGCACCGGCATCGTGCGCAGCAGCGAGGAGTTTGGCAGCCAGGGTGATCTGCCGTTTCATCCCGAGTTGCTCGACTGGCTCGCCGCGGAGCTGATGGACAGCGGCTGGGACATCAAGCACCTGCTGAAGCTGATGGTGACGAGCCAAGCGTATCAGCAGAACTCCAAATCGACGCCTGAACTTAACGAACGTGATCCCGACAATCGCTTGCTGGCACGCGGGCCGCGTTTCCGCCCGACCGGCGAGCAGGTGCGTGATCAAGCGCTCGCGGTGAGCGGGCTGCTTTCGGAAAAGATGTATGGCGTGCCAGTGCGGCCGATGACGCCGAACCTCGGCCTGAGCACCGCGTTTGGTCGCAGCAACGACTGGGAGGTCAGCAAAGGCGAAGATGGGCATCGTCGCAGCCTTTACACCGAGGTGCGCCGCAATTCGCCGTATGCGAGCTTCACGACCTTCGATGCCGGCAATCGTGAGGTCTGCATGATCCGCCGCAGCCGCACGAACACGCCGCTGCAGGCCTTCGTGACGCTGAACGACCCCGTCTTCATCGAAACGCATCAGGCGATGGCGCGGCGGATTGTTTTGGAGGACGGAAAGGACCGAAAAGACGTGAAGGACAGGCTTTCGCTGATGTTCCGCCTCTGTCTCTCGCGTGAGCCGACGGTGACCGAATTGACCGCCTTGACGCAGCTTCATGCGGAAAGCCTCGCCATGTATCAAAAGGACACCGCCGCTGCGATGAAGATGGCCACCGAGCCGCTCGGGCTTGCTGAGAAGGATGCTAACCTCCCCGAACTCGCCGCCTGGACGGCCGTGGCGAATGTGGTCATGAATTTGGATGAGTTTTTGATGAGGAGGTGATTCAATTCCAAGCCATGGCCGCCAAAAAATCCATCGATATCCCCATTCACACCGTGCGCGGCCAGCGCGTGGTGCTCGATTCTGATCTTGCCGCGCTTTATAGCGTGACCACAACGGTTTTTAACCAGGCCATCAAACGCAATTTGAAGCGTTTCCCCGAAGACTTCTCGTTTATCGTGACCCGGGAAGAGTTCCTCATCTTGGTATCACAATCTGTGATACCAAGATCGGGACACGGTGGACGTAGCACGCCGCCCCGCTTTTTCACCGAGCACGGTGCCCTCATGGCCGCCTCTGTTCTAAACTCAGACAGGGCCATTGCCATGAGCGTCTATGTCATCCGGGCGTTTGTTGAGATTCGTGAGCAGATTGCGGCCAACAATGCCATTCTCAAACGACTGGCCGAGATCGACAACACGCTGCTCATCCACGACGCTTCCCTTCGCGACATTTACAAGAAGCTGATGCCGCTCCTGGCTCCGCCTCCGTCGGCACCACGCAAACAGATCGGATTCCATCCCTGAACACCCGCCAAACTTGAGGTCACAATTTGTGACCTCAAAGGCAAATTTCCCCATGAACCCCATTCTCCACGACCAACTTCAATACACCACGCGCCGACAGTTTCTCGGGGCGACGGGGCAGTTCAGCCTCGGGGCCATCGCGATGCATGCGATGCAGCAGGAGGCCGCCGCATTGCCGCAAGCGGCGAACCCGATGATTCCGAAGCATGGTCATCATGCGGCGAAGGCGAAGCGGGTGATCTATCTGCACATGAGCGGGGCTCCGCCGCATCTCGATCTGTTTGATTACAAGCCGGAGCTGGTGAAGCGCAGCGGGCAGGATTGCCCGGATACGATTCTCAAAGGGCGGCGCTTTGCCTTCACCACCGGCGTGCCGAAGCTGATGGGCACGCCGCGGACGTTTGCTCAATATGGCAAAGGTGGCCTTTGGATGAGTGATGCGTGCCCGAACTTTCACACGATCGCGGACGAGATGTGCATGGTGCGGTCGATGACGACGGACCAGTTCAACCACGCACCGGCGGAGCTGCTGCTGTTCACCGGGCATGCACGGCAGGGACGGCCTTCGATGGGTTCGTGGGCGACGTATGGCCTGGGCACGGAGAATCAGGATTTGCCGGGTTTCGTTTCTCTCATCTCCAGCGGCACGCAGCCGAGCGGTGGGCAGGGTTGCTGGGGCAGCGGTTTCATCCCGAGCGTGTATCAAGGTGTGCAATGCCGCAGTAAGGGCGATCCCGTTTTGTTCGTGAGTGATCCGGCGGGCATGAACCGCGAGATGCGCCGCAAGACGCTCGACACGTTGCAAGCGCTGAATCAGCAGCAGGTGGCCGAATTTGGCCATCCTGAGACGGTCACACGCATCGCCCAGTATGAGCTGGCGTATCGGATGCAGACGAGCGTGCCGGAGGTGATGGACATCTCGAAGGAGCCGAAAAACGTTCTCGAAGCCTATGGCGCAAAGCCGGGCGAGGCGAGCTTTGCGAACAACTGCCTGTTGGCGCGTCGTCTGGTCGAAAAAGGCGTGCGTTTTGTGAATCTCTTCGACTGGGGCTGGGACTTCCATGGCACGGGTGAGGGCAACGGCATCACCACCGGCTTGACGAGCAAAATGGCCGGCACGGACAAGCCGGTGGCCGCTTTGATCAAAGATCTCAAGCAGCGTGGCCTGCTCGATGACACGCTCGTCATCTGGGGCGGTGAATTCGGACGCACGCCCTTCCGCGAGGGCCGCACGGCCGCGAGCAAGGTGCTGGGTCGCGATCACTACCCGGATTGCTACACGCTGTTCATGGCCGGTGGCGGTGTGAAGGCCGGATTCGAGTACGGCAGCACCGACGAACTCGGTTTCAGCATCGCGGAGAACAAAGTCCACGTGCACGACTTCCAGGCGACAGTGATGCACCTGCTCGGTTTTGATCACGAGCGGCTGACGTATCGCTTCCAAGGCCGCGACTACCGCCTCACGGACATCCACGGGCATGTGGTGAAGGATTTGCTGGCGTGAGCCTTGCCTGCGGTTGTGGAGCCTGCATGATGAGCACTGATGATCTTGTTCTTCCAGCAATGGCGCGGTGAGCTGTTGAAGCTCTTCGCCCGCCGCCGCACCTACATCGGGTTTGGGGCTTTTGTGCTGCTGGAGCTCCTTATCCTTTGGCTCATCAAGGTGAAGGGCCTCGGACCGGTGCAGAAGGCCATCGTCGGCTCCGGCGAGAACATGGATTATTACTTCTCGGCACTCACCGTTTCCCTCATCGTCGTTTCGATGTCTGTTTTCTTCCTGGGGGCCTTGTACCTCACGCTTGTGGCGGGTGACATCGTGGCAAAGGAAGGCGAGGACGGCCACTTGCGCCTCCTGCTGGCCCGGCCGGTGACCCGCTTTCGCGTGCTGCTGCTGAAATACCTGACCTGCTTCTGCTACGCCTTCTTTTTGATTCAGTTCCTCGCCTGGACGGCTTTCATTCTTGGTCTTGCGCTTCGCGGTTGGGGTGGCGGCTTCTGCGTGCTCATCATGGACATGGACATCGTGTCCTTTTACGACTGGGATGAGGGCATCAGGCGCTATGCTTTTGCCATGCTGGGCCTTGGCTTGAGCATGACGGCCATGGCCAGCATCGCTTTTTTCCTCTCCTGCTTTCCCATCAAACCGGCCGCCGCCACCATTGGAGCGCTCTCCTACCTCCTCGTCGATTTCATCCTGCGAAACAGCGGCTTCATGGAAAGCTACCAGCACCTGCTCATCACCCGCCACATGGCCGCCTGGACGCGGCTGCTGGCCGAGACCATCGACTGGCCGCTCGTCTTCCGGGGTTTCGCGGTCGTTTTCGCCGCCAACATCACTCTCTTCACCCTCGGCTACGCGGTGTTTGAATCCCGCGATCTCAAATCATGAACATCATCAACAACGTTCGCCAGCTTCGTTCCTGGACGAGCATCAATCGCGGCACGCGCTGTGTCTTCGTCCCTACCATGGGGGCGCTTCATGAGGGCCATGCGGCTCTCATCCGCGCCGCTCGAGAGCTGGCCGGGCAGGCAGGCAATGTCATCGTCAGCATCTTCGTGAATCCCACGCAGTTCGGGCCTGGGGAGGATTTCTCGAAGTATCCCCGCACCCTCATCGAGGACCTCGGCCTCTGTCGCGACAACGGCGCGGACGCCATTTTCGCCCCGAAGGCTGAGGATCTGTATCTGGCGGATCGCAGCATCCAGCTTTTCGAGACCAGCCTGTCGAAGACGCTTTGCGGAGCCAGCCGCCCCGGTCACTTCGACGGCGTCTGCGCCATCGTGGCCAAGCTCTTCAACCTCGTGCAGCCGGACGACGCGGTGTTTGGCAAAAAAGACTACCAGCAGCTCGCCATCATCCGCCGCCTCGTTCGTGATCTCGATTTCAATGTGGTCGTCCACGGCATCGAGACCGTGCGTGAGGCCGATGGTCTGGCGATGAGCAGTCGAAACCGCTATCTCACCGAGGAAGAGCGTGCGCAGGCCCCGGTGCTCCGTGCGGCGCTCATGAAAGCTCGTGAGGCTTACGTCAAAGGTGGCGAGCGGGATGGCAAGGCGCTCCAACGCCTTGTTCTTGATCAAATCGCCGTCGAGGCTCCTGCGGGCCGCGTGGACTATGTGGAGGTCGTCGATGCCGCCACGCTGCAAACGCCCACGGAAGGCACGGAGCTTGTTTTGATCGCCGTGGCGGTGTTTTTTGGCTCGGCTAGGTTGATTGATAACATTGAGCTGAAGTAGAACTCGGTCCATTTTGAGTCCATGAGCAGACGCACGGCCATTTGGATCGCTGTGGGGCTTTTGGCCCTGCTGTCCGTGTTCTGGCCCGTCTTCACAACAAGTAGGAGCTTGGACCCTTCGCCATGGATGAGGCAAGGCATCTCGCTTTCTCAGCTCGGCAACGTTCTTCGAGCCTACCTCGTGCAGCACGATGATCATATCCCGGAGAGCATCGAATCACTTCGAGCATGGGCTGCCTCCATTCCTGAATTCAAGGAGGCTGCGAACGCCTCATTTTGGTGGTTTCTCGATCCTGAGTCAGGGGCCAAAATGGCGTGGGGCATGAGCAGGGACGGAAAGGGTCCGCTGCTCTATTCTCCAGGGACTTTTGTTGCAGAAAAAACGGGTGTCGAAATCCGGCTCATCCTTTCGGAAAGTGACACGGGGGCCTTTCATTACGAGTTTGTGGATGAGGAGGGACTCCGACGCCGCAGAGAGGAGGCATCACGCCGACAATGGATGCCACTCGTTCCCATTGCAGATCATGAAGAGGCGGCTTCCTGCCAGCGTGCCGCCAAGCGAGGCGACATGGAAGCGGCTGCCCGATTGGTGCGCTGGTTTGATGATCACCATCAATCCGATCAAGCGATACATTGGCGGACACGATGGACGGAAGCTCGAGATTCCGGGATCGTGAGCTGGTCTCTGCTGCCGCCGCCGTTTTCTCGATACTACATCTACAATGAAGACGATGCTCTCCAATCCGAGAAGGCGGCAGCACAGGGCGACTTGGATGCCATGGAGGGCCTGGTTTCATGGTGTCGCGAGCACGGCCACCAAGAGAAATCCGATCATTGGTTAAAACGGCGTGAGGAAGAAATGAGCCGTCGTGGCATGGGTAAGATAAAACGAGCCACTAAGTAGGCCTGCTTTGGGATTGTTGGTTGTATGAGGTCTTACAGCGACGCTGTTGGTGCTTTGGTGATCGAAGGCCAGCTGAGTGGCAAACTTACGTTTGCCGCTACGATAACGCTCACGAGCATGTCGTAGCGGAAGTCGTGAAACTTCCGGGACTCACTTCGCCGCCAGCGTCTTCTTCCATTCCTTTGGCGCACCGGGGAGCGTTTCGGCGAGGATGCGGCGGATATGGCTGCGTTCGCTTTCGCCGAGGTAGGCGTAGCTGCCGGTGTGGACGTTGCCGTCGAGCGCGTTCCAGAGGCGGGCGAGGACGGTCTGCTTCAGCGGTGCGGTGAGGTGTTGGAAGGTGAGGGAGTAGATCATGTAGCTGCAGCGATGCTTGAAGAGGCGGTTGAGGAGCTGGAAGTCCTTCAAACTGCGGCCGTCGCTGCTTTGCGGGGCTTTTTTGACGAAGGCAGTCTGGAAGGCGGGATTGCCCTCGATGCCACCTTCGGGCAAAGTGGCCTCGTCTTTGAAGAGCAAGGCATCGAGCACATCCTCGGCGCAGTGATCGATGATGCGGCGGGCGGTGCCCACGGGCTCAGGCGTGATCTTTTCACCGAGCTCACGTTGGAGGCTCGTCTGCATGTGCATGGCCCGCAGGGAGGTGTGGTTGGCCTTGGTGAGCACGTTTTGAACGCTCGTCTGATGCTCCAGCACCATGAGGGCCACGATATCGCTCGTCTTGCGCTTGTAGGGCTTGGTGTCGAAGAACTTCTTGAGGCTGATGACGTTCGCACCGGCCTTGAAATCGATGTCCACGCTCTGGTCCTTGTTTTCAATGGCGGTCACATTGCCGCGATGAAGCACATCGCCATGCCTGCCGGTGACATACCAGCCGCCCCAGCGGTCGCTGAAGGGCGTGGTGGTATCGACGACGGTGCTGCCCTGGCTCATGATGGGATGGCCTTCAGGTCCGGGAAACACCGAGCGCACAAGCACGCCGGGCACCTCGGGCGTGAACGGTCCGCCGTGGCAGCTCAGGCAGCTCTGATCCCGCTGGAAGTGCAGGGGCTTCGACGAGTCCTCATGGGGATCGAGCAGGTAAAAGATGGGGCCGAGCTTCGGATCAATGGTGGAGACCTCGATGGCTCCGCCGACGCTGTAACCGAGGTAGGCGTTGTCGCCGAAGTAAACGACCCGCGGCGTGCGCGGGCTGATGAGGTCGTTCTGCTTGCTGGTCTTCGAGAAGACCATCGTCTGCGATTCCGGCAGCACGCCGAATTCCTTCATCACTCCCGCCAGCACGCTCCACGCGTCCGTGCGGTCGATTTTGACCTTTCCGGAGGCCATGAGCCGCTCAAGCCGCTGCGCAGTATCATTCGGCTCGGTCTCCGAGTAGTTGATCGGAGCGTTCTCGTATTCGTTTTCGGCCCGCGAGCCGGTGGCCATTACGAGAAACGCGGCGAGGCAGGGAAGGAGAGTCGTTTTCATGACGAGGGAGAAAGCAGGACACGGTTCATGCGCGTGCCATCGGCACCGGCGACGAGGTCGCGCAGCGTGTGGCGGTCGAGCGTCTCGTAAAAAGCGTTCGAAGCCTGCGCGAGAGCCCCTTTGAGGCGGCAGGAGCCGGTGATGATGCAGGTGTTGTGATCCTTGTCGAAGCACTCGACGATCGGCGGCATGCCTTCCGTGCGGCGCACGACCATGCCCACGCGGATGTCCTCAGGCTTCATCGCCAGCGAAATGCCGCCGCCGCGTCCGCGGCGAGTTTCGAGGTAGCCGAGCTTCGCCAGGTAGTTCACCACCTTCACCAGATGATGCCGGGAGATACCATACGCATCCGCTACCTCGCTGAGGGAAAAGCTTTCGCCCTTCAACGCGGCAAACATGAGCACGCGGAGGGAGTAATCGGTGAAGAGGCTGAGGCGCATGACCCGCTTTACTCCCAGGCGACGGCTTAACTTGCACGCGTCGTGCATCTTTGATGAAGTCACGCCAAACGAGGCGCAGTGGAGGGCAAGATCGGTAGGGGAACGGGAGGCTGAATATCGAATGTCGAACAAGGAATCTTGAAGTCCGAAGGACTGAGCCTTTCTCATTCGGTGTTCCTTGTTCGATATTCGATATTTCTTCCCGGCCCTCGAACGGGTTGCCGGGCCACAAAAAAAGCCCGGGCATCGCTGCGCCGGGCTTGGTGGGGAAAATCGAGGTGGTGGCTCAATGTTTGCAGGTCTTGCAGTCGGTGGTCTTCTTGCTGTCGCAGCAGGCGGAGGCGCCGGACTTGCAGCACTCCTTGTTGGGAGCGAGCGGGCAGGTGCCGCAGCTGGTGAGACCGATGACGAGGGCGAGGGTGGCGAGTACTTTCATGATGGTGGTGGTGCTGTTGGATGAGATGAAGCGTCCGGTGATAACCGGTATCTCTTTCACCTACGAGCATGCTAGGCACGCTTTATTCCTGGTAAGCACGAAATCTCAGCTAGGCGCATGGTTCATTTTCTCCGTCGCGATGTGGCGGGCGCGTTTTGCCACCTCCATACGGTGGGCGATCTCCCAGATGGCCCAGGTGGCCACATAACCCACGACCGCGCAGATGGCACCGAGCACGAGGCCGCCGATGAGCATCACGGGCGCATGCTCCTTCAAGACCATCCAGGCCTCGATGGCGGAATCTGGCAGGTGATCCGGGAAGGGTGTGGTGGGCACGGCGGTGTGGAAGCTGAGAAACCACTTGCCGATGGCATACTCGGCGGAGGCCAGCAGGGGCACGGTCACGGGATTGCTCACCCAGCACAGCGCTAGGGCGATGGGGATGTTCACACGGAAAAGAGCGCACACGATGGTGGCCGTGGGCATCTGGATGGGGAGCAATTGCAGTGTGATGAAAGAACCCACTGCCATGCCTCCGGCAAAGGTGTGCTGAGTGGGTTTCCACACCCGCTTGTCGAGGAAGTGACGGGCGAACCAGCGCATCAGCGGCCTCTGACGTAGCTTTCGAGGGTGTTTCAGGAAACGATAGGTCTGGAAAATCGACCGGCGAAACCAGGCTTGAAGTTTGATCAGCATCTCAATGTTTTCCAAAGTAGGCCCAGGCCAGCAGACCGCCACCAAGCGCGATGCGATACCAGGCGAAGCCGTTGAAGGTGTGGGATTGTACGAAGCGAATGAGCCATTTCACCACGACGAAGGCCGAAATCGCGGAAACAAGCGTGCCAAGTGCCACCATGGCCCAGTCCTCGCCGGCTGCCTCGCCATCCTTGAACGCGGAAAGGATCTTGAAACCACCCGCCGCCATCAGCGTGGGAATGCCGAGCAGGAAGGAAAACTCCGTCGCGGCAGGTCTCGCGATGCCCAGCGCCATCGCCATGAGGATGCTGGCCCCGGAGCGTGAGGTGCCAGGGAACACCGCCGCGAGTAATTGAGCCGCGGCGACGGCGATCACGACCGTCCAGGTGATGCTCGTGATGCCTTCGCGGCCCTTTTGCATGGCCTCCAGCGCGAGGATGACGATGCCGCCGATCAGCGTGGCCCAGGCGACGGGTGGAATCGTTTCTGGGAGCTCGATGTCGAGCTTCTTGATCACGAGGCCGCCGGCGGCGGTGATGAAAAACGCCACGACGAGCTTGGCTAGGTAGTCCTTCGTGGCCGGATCACTCAGTGAGGTGGCGAGCTGCTTCACCCGCTGCGTAAAAACGGCCAGCACGGCCAAAACGGCCCCGCTTTGGATCACCACATTGAAGAGATCGCTCTTCGCTGGCAGCCAGCCGAGGTTCTGCGGAATGAGCAGATGCCCGGTGGAGGAGATGGGCAGGAATTCGGTGACACCTTCAATGATGCCGAGGAGGATGATCGCGAGCCAGTCAGGCATGGGCGGGTGGGTAAAAGAAGGGGGCGAGGCAAGAGAAGTGGCGACTTTCCGCCTTGCCAGCCATCTTGCAAGCGGTGGGAGGCCTTGTTTCGCGGCGGTTTTGTCACGGGTAGTCGGCGATGGAGCCAAGAAGAGGTGGCGAATTCGGGGCCGACAGGGTATAGCATGCCCATCATGACTCTCACGGTGACGATTCCTGACTTCATCGCGGCCAGCCTGCGTCTGCTAGATGCGGGCTGTGAACGCCGCGTGCTCGAAGCCGTGGCATTGGAAGGTTACCGCAGTGGCGATCTCTCTCGTGGAGAAGTGGGCGACATGCTCGGCCTCGACTACTGGGAGACCGAGGCATTCCTGAAGCGTCGTGGAGCGGACTATGGGCTCAATGAAGATGACCTCGCCGAGGATCGCCGAACGCTCGACCAGTTGCTAGCCGCGTCATGAGCGTGGTGGTCACAGACACCTCGCCGATCAACTACCTTGTTCAAATCGGCCAGATGGAGCTGTTGGCGAAGCTTTTTGGCAGGGTGATCGTGCCTCAGGCTGTTTGGGAGGAATTACAGCGACCGCAAGCTCCAGCGAAAGTGAGCCAGTGGGCCGCCGATCTGCCTTCTTGGATTGATGTCCGCCGTTTTGACGGACCCATGCCCGATTTCAGCCTCGATAAAGGTGAAACTGAGGCCATCGCACTGGCTTTGCATCTTCAGGTCAAGGCTGTGCGCATGGATGAGCGCAAAGGCCGACGCGTCGCTACGGAACAAGGACTCACCGCCATCGGCACCCTCACGCTGCTGGAACTCGGCGACGCCCGCGGGCAGCTGGAATACGAACCCGTGCTCGAAAAGCTACGTGCCACCAATTTTCACGCGGGCGAAAAACTCCTCTCCGCGTCTCTCGAACGTGTGCAGGCCGAAAGAGCGAGAAAAGCCTCGGAGGCATGACCCCTCCTCACTTCTTCGCGAAGAAATTCGCCAAGTTCTGAAGCTGGTTGCCGCTGGCGGGCTTCATGGCGGCCTGGATGACCTGGTCTTGCAGGGCGCAGAGCTCGCGGATGCCTTTGCGGCTGACTTCGAGCATGGAATGAAGCTGTGGCTCGGTGAAGGTGGCCTCCTCGCCGCTGCCTTGGATCTCCACGAACTCGCCGTCCTCGGTGAGCACGACGTTGCAGTCCACATCCGCCGCCGCGTCCTCGACATAGCAGAGGTCGAGCAGCGTTTCCCCCTTTACGATGCCTGCGCTGACGGCGGCGACTTTCTTCTTGAGCGGTTGGCGGGTGATCTTGCCTTTTTCGAGCAGGCGATTGCACGCGATGGCTGCGGCGACGCAGGCTCCAGTGATGGAAGCCGTGCGCGTGCCGCCATCGGCCTGCAACACATCGCAGTCGATGTTCAGCGTGCGTGAGCCGAGCTTTTCAAGATCGATCACCGCGCGAAGACTGCGACCGATGAGCCGCTGAATCTCCGTGGAGCGGCCGTCGGGCTTGCCGCGGCTGCTTTCGCGTTCTTTGCGGTCCAAAGTCGAGTAGGGAAGCATCGAGTACTCCGCCGTGAGCCAGCCGCCCTTGACGTTCTGCACCTTCATCCAGCGCGGCACATCCTCCTGAATCGTGGCGGCGCAAATCACGCGTGTGTTGCCGAAGCTGATGAGCACGGAACCCGCGGCGTGCGGAGCGACATCGACGATGAAGTCGATTTGACGGAGTTGGTCAGGCTGGCGGTTGTCAGGGCGGGGCATAAAGAAGGTGATGGGTAGTTCAGGTTGGCCGCAGAGGGGCGGAGGAGCAGAGGGCGCAGAGAGTTGGGAATGATCTGAAGCAGTCAGAGAACACAAAAAAACCTGTGTTCTCTGCCTCCTTGCCCCTCTGCGGCAAAATGGAACGCTGTCCAGCACTCAAAGGTCATAAGTGGCCTCTCCGTTCACGATACGATGAATGCCATCCTTGAGGCGTTCGACGTTGAAATTGATCAGCAGGCCGAGACGGCGGTTAGCGAGCTTCAGGTAGCTGCGGAGTTGGGCTTTGTGGAGCGGGAGAACGACTTCCACGACCTTGTTTTCGACGATGATGGTTTCGTTGACCACGATGTCCATGCGGAACGGGTCTTCGAAAGCGATGCCATCATACACGATTGGCTGTCGCTTCTGCCAGACGACTTCAAGGCCGGCTTTGGCCAGTTCATGGCAGAAGCACCGCTCATACACACTCTCGATCATTCCTGGCCCAAAATGCCGGTGAACGATCATCGCGCAGCCGATGATCCGCGTCGCCAGCTCATTCTCGTAAGGGGTGGGTTCGATGAGCATGACTTTGGGTGGTTCGGGTTAGCCGCAGAGGGGCGGAGGAGCAGAGGGCGCAGAGATTTAAAAATGATCTGAATCAGCCAGAGAACACAAAAACTCTGCGTACTCTGCCTCTTTGCCCCTCTGCGGTAAAATCAAGCGTCCCTCAGCCTCACTTCGGCTGCTGCATGGCGATGCAGTGGAAGGCACCGCCTTCGGTGACGAGGTCCTTGGCCATCATGGAGATGATTTCGCGGCCGGGGAAGCACTCGGCGATCTTGTCCTCGGCGGCGGCGTCCTTCTTCTTGTTGCCGAAGAGGGGGACGATGACCGCGTTGTTGAGGATGAGGAAGTTCGCGTAGCTGGCTGGCAGGCGGCTGAGGCGCCAGTCCTTCATTTCGATGGCCTGGGGCATTTCGATCTCGATGATCTCAAGCTTGCCGCCATCGGGAGCCTTCACGTCGTCGAGACGCTCGCGGATTTCCTTCAAAACTTTGTGGTTCGGGTCGGTATCACGCGGCTCGACCATGCAGATGACGGCGTCTTCACGCACAAAGCGCACAAGGTCGTCGATGTGGCCGTCGGTATCGTCGCCCTCGATGCCCTTTTTGAACCAGACGATGTCTTTGACGCCAAGCATGGCCTTCAGCTCCTTCTCGACCTCGCCTTTGTCGCCGGGCTTGCCGCCGTGGCGGTTCGGATTGAGCAAAACGGCCTCGGTGGTGAGCAGCGTGCCCTTGCCGTTGGTCTCGATGGCGCCGCCTTCGAGGATCATCTTCGAGGTGAAGCGCTCCATCTTCAAAACGTTCGCCGCCTTCTCCGGGATGCCGTTGTCGAGATCCCACGGGGCGAATTTGCCGCCCCAGGAATTGAATTCCCAGTCGGTGATGGCCACTTTGCCTGTCTCGTTGTGCTTGATGAAGATCGGGCCGTGGTCGCGGCACCACACGTCGTTCGTGTTGTGCTCGTAGATGTCCACCTGGGAGAGGTCGCCCTCGTTGTCGGCGATGGAGAGGCGGATGTTCATGTGGGCGAGCATCGGGGCATTGATGCGCACACGTTCGTAGCGGCTGATGACGCTGGCGATCTCGCCGAACTTGTCCTGGAGCTTGTGGAAGGTCTTCGGGCAGCTCTCCTTGTTGGAAGGCCACGAAAGCCAGATCGCCTCCTGCGGCTCGAATTCGGCGGGGAGACGGTAGTTCTGCGGGTAGTTAGCTTTGCTCATCCAAATAGCGTTTGGTCAGGGGTGCGTAGGTGTCAATGCGGCGATCACGGAAAAACGGCCAGATGCGGCGAAAATCCTCCACGGCCTGCAAATCACACTCCACGATG
>JBJONJ010000072.1:0-10056 GCA_046051905.1 Verrucomicrobiota bacterium | reverse complement strand
AGGCGGTGAGCACGGCCCCCGCGCCGGGGATGAGACCGAGGAGGAAATTCAGCCCCATGTTGGCCGCCATGCGGAGGAAGACGGTGAAGCTCACGCCGCTGCGCAGCGCCTCCAGCAGGATGACGCCGCCCGCGCCGGACACGAGCAGGTCTCCCACGCCCGGAAACAGCGCAAGGACGGGGTCGAGCCCGAAGCGGATGTTCGTTCCCGGAATGCGCAGCACCTCATCGAGGTAACGGGCAAGGATTTTCGCCGTCTCATGATGAGCCGGGTCGCCGCTGCGGGCGAGCTTCTCGGCGATGGGGTTCAAAGGGGCGGCGCGGGAGTCTTCTTCAGGCATGACAGCCGCAAACATGCCGCAAACCAAGGCGCACTTCCATGCGGATCATGAAATTGATGCGGGTGGCGGCTTGAGAAATGCGCGGCAGACCGCTACGATCAGGCATCATGCGTGCTTTGGTCCTCTTCAGTTTGTTTGTGAGTCTTCCCCTCGGCTGCCTCGCCGTCCTGCCTGATGTCGTGGAGGATCAGATTAAAATGGACGTCCGCAGCGCGATCATTCGTCTTGCTCCCAAAGGTTACACGCCTCCGGTGCAGGAGGTGGACGAGATCCTCACCTTGGTCCTGCGGGAGATGAACTCGGAAAAAGATCCGTTTGTGCTGACGGCGGCCGAACTGGTGGACTTCCGCAAGGACGAGACCAGCCTCAGTTACGAGGAGCTTTCGCGGGTGATGAATGCCTTGAAGAAAGGGGTTCAGGGCAAGCAACTGCCACACCTGCTGGCGTTTTATGAACACCTGCTCGACGGGAAAGCGCTCTCGCCACGCCAGAAGATCCTGTGCTACCGCATGATTCTGCATGCGGCAGCCTCGTCGAACGTCGAGATCCCGGCAGCTCCGGCGGCGAAACCCTGATCACATCTTCCGGCCGGGAAAGCGGGTGCAAACCCCGCCGCCAGCGATGACGGCGGGAAGCTGCTCGGCATGCCGGCCGCTCGCGATGATGCAGGTGATGCCGGCATTCACGGCGTCCTGCACGGCGCGGAGCTTCGAGATCATCCCGCCGGTGCCGAGCTTGGACTTTTCCTCCTCGGCATGGTGCAGCACGTCATCGATGTTGGTGACGACAGGGATGGGACCTTCCTCAGGCTTTTTCATGTCGCGAAGCAAGCCCGGAGCGCTCGTCAGCAGCATGAGCGTCGTGGCTCCCCAGAACTGGGCCACGCGGGAGGAGAGCTTGTCGTTGTCCCCGTAGCGCAACTCCTCGACGGCGACGGAGTCGTTCTCATTGATGACGGGCACGACCTGGGGGAATTCGAGGAGCTTGTCGAGCACGGCCTTCACGCGGGGCGCACGGTCGGCGTTTTCAAAGTCCTCATGGGTGACGAGGAGCTGGGCGACGTGCAGGCCATGATCCCGCAGCAGGCTTTCATAGGCATGCATGAGGTGTGTTTGGCCCACGGCGGCCAGCGCTTGGAGCGTGGTGACATCGGAGGGACGCTGCGCGAAATCGAGCGGCTTCAAGCCAGAGGCCACCGCGCCGCTGCTGACGACCACGACGGCATGCCCGGCCTCTTTGAGCAGGGCGACGGCCTCGACGAGCTTGCGCAACTGCACCGGATCGGGCTCGGGCGTGCTCACCTTGGTGAGGATGCCGGATCCGAACTTCAAAACAATGCGTTGAGGGGCTGCGGTGGACATGGGGCGCGGAGTATGGCGGCACCGGGCGCATGCGAAAGCCGTTTTTCATGGCGGGCCGGGGCGTCGATGAGCGCTCACTGCGGAGCGACGGACGCGGGGATCCAGAAGATCCAGCGGCGTGGTTCCTCGCCATCCACCGAGAGGCTGAGCTCCAGCATCGGCGGGCGTGGGTAAAGCGAGGTGGTGAGGCCGGGCGTGCCGCCGGCGGGATTGGTCGGGACGGCGTTGGGCTCGCCAGGGGCGAGGGCGAGGCCCGCCTGCGGGCCGTTGGGCACCCCGGCGGGATTCAGGCCGAGGTTTTGACCGGAGGGCGGCAGACCGGTGAGGGTGGTTTGGCCGTTTTTGACGATGTCGGCAGCCACGGCTTTCTCGTTCCAGGTATTGACCCACTTCTGCGTTTGTGGATCAAAGACCCGCCATTGCAGCGAGGCGATGCCTTTGAGGATGGGAAGCTGGACGGGCCGGGCGGTGTTCTGCCGTTGGGTGGGGGCGAAGTTCAGCGGCACCTCCTCAAAGGCCACGAGCGTGCTCAGGATGCTGTTTTTATCGGTCTCGGTGCCCATGGTGACGATGCCCGGCGTGGCCGCATCGAAGGGGGAGAGGGCAAAGGCGATCTCGAGCATCTGCTGCTGGCTGCCGAAGCCCTTCTGCGGGCGGATGGAGATCACCGCGTCGGCGGGCAAGCGATTGAAGGTGCTCTCGCAGAGCTCGACAAACTTCTGCACGCGTAGCTCGCGGTCGGACTCGGCCTTCACGGAGTCGGCCAGTTGCAGGGAGCTTTGCAAGATGCCAAACACCGTGCCCACGAGCAGGGCCACCAGCAGCAGCACGATGGACATCTCCAGCAGCGTGAAGGCCGCTCGCGGGTGTGCGGAGCATGTCGGGGGGAGTTTCAAAGCGGGCGCATGCTACCGCGAGGCGCAAAAACGCACAACCTTCGTTCTCGACTGCTTCGCGGGGTTGAACGCGGGCGGATCATGCGCATCGTCGCCGGCCCCTCGCATGCCTCCTGCTGAAAATCTCCTCGACCTCGTCCGTCAAAGCGCGCCGCATGATGCCGCGGATGCTTTGGAGGCGGCGGCGGATGTGGCTGCAGCGGCTGTGTTGCAGGAACTGAACCCGATGGTGGCCCAGCAGGTGCTGCATCAGATGACGGCGGAGCGCCGCTGCGCCATCCTCGCCGCCGCGCCGATCGAGAAGGCCCATCAGTGGGTGCAAAACACCAGCTACCCCGAGGACAGCGTGGGCTGGCTGATGGAGCCGCCGGTGGCGGTGTTTCGTCCGTCGATGACGGTTCGCGAGACCATCGAGGCGCTTCGCAAGCTGACCAAGAAGGCCTTCATCACCTACGGCTATGTCACCGACGACTCAAACAAGCTGCTCGGCGTGCTCGTGATGCGGGATCTGATGCTCGGCGAGCCGGAGAAGCTGCTCTCGGAGGTGATGTATTCGAACGTCTTCACGCTCACGCCTGCCATGCCACTCACGGAGGCGATGAAGGAGGCGGTGAATCGCCACTACCCGGTTTATCCGGTGTGCGATGCCGAGGGGCATCTTCTTGGCCTTGTGCGGGGGCAGAGCTTGTTCGAGGCGCGGGCCATCGAGATCAGCGCCCAAGCCGGCAGCATGGTGGGGGTCGAAAAAGAGGAACGCCTCACCACGCCGGTAAGGCGCAGCTTGCGCTTCCGGCATCCGTGGCTGCAAATCAATCTGGCCACCTGCTTCGTGGCCGCCGCGGTGGTGGCCGCTTTTCAGGACACGCTGGACCGCGTGGTGCTCCTCGCGGCCTTTTTGCCCGTGCTCGCGGGGCAATCCGGGAACACCGGCAGTCAGGCTCTCGCCGTCACGCTGCGTGGGGTGACGCTCGGTGATTTGAAGCCGGGCGATGAACGCTCCCTCGTCATCAAAGAAGGTTTGCTGGGCCTCATGAATGGCATGCTCGTGGGTGTCACCGCGGCGCTTGGCATGATCGTTTACGCCCGCATCGCGGGAAACTCGAATGGCACCTCGCTGGCCCTCGTGGTGTGGCTTTCGATGGTGGTGAGCTGTGTCACCAGCGGCGTGTGCGGTGCCTTGATCCCGCTGGGGCTGCGAAAATTCGGCACCGATCCTGCCACGGCGTCCAGCATCTTTCTCACCACGGCCACCGATGTCGTCAGCATGGGCGTCTTCCTTGGTCTCGCCTCGCTGCTGGTATGATCGAATGGAGCCGCGAGCAATGGAAAGCACGCCAAGCCGCGCATCTCGACCGCGTGGAGTCGCTGGCGGATGCCTTCGCGCAGCGTCGCAGCCATGGCACGAAGCATCCGGTGGAGGATTTTCTCTTCACCTACTACAACCTCTCGCCTGCCAAGCTCAAACAGTGGGTGCCACCGCTTGGCACTGCCATCGAAGCCAGTGCGGAGGACCTTCTCGAATGCCCCTGGCTGGCCTCGGATCGCTTCGTGCGGCAAAACGGACGCGTGAGGCTCGATGAGGCTTTTCTCAGCGATCACACCCGGCAGCTCGCGAAGTGGATTCGTGACCTCTGCGACCGCGTTTCGGAGCGGCCGACCCGTTTTCGATGCTTCGGGCTGCATGAATGGGCGATGGTCTATCGCCTCCCGGCGGAGCAAATCCGCCATCAGGGCTACGAACTGCGCCTCACGCCCGAAGAGCTTGGCAGCTTCGTCGATTCCCAGGCCGTCTGCTGCACGCACTACGATGCCTTTCGCTTCTTCACGCCCGAAGCGCGGCCTTTGAACGCCTTTCAGCCCGTGCTTGAAACCCGGCTCGACATGGAACAAGGCGGCTGCCTCCACACCAACATGGACCTTTATAAATGGGCCGGGAAGCTGCTGCCGTGGTGCGGTTCCGATCTCATTGGCGAGTGTTTTGCCAACGCCTGGATCGCCCGCCAGCTCGACATGCGGGCCAGTCCTTATGAATTACGGGCCTTGGGCTACGAGCCCATTCCCATCGAGAAGCCGGAAGGTCGCGCGGAGTATGAATCCCTCCAGCGCCGACTCGCGGAGGTATCCGGGGCGCTGCGCCAGAGGCTCTCGGCAGCCGCTTCGGAGCTTGGAAGATAAGCCAGCAAGGCACACGAAGGCCCGCAGGGCAGGTGAGAACCGGGAAAATCGGGAAAAAACATCCTCTAGTTTGCTGAATCTTATTATGATGTTTATAATTGTTATAAATGTCCTCAATTTCGGCCCATCTGTCGGCCCCGATCCGCTCGTTGCTGGCTCGGGGCCTTGGCTCCGCCCTGCTCTCAGGGCTGGCGCTGGTGTTTGTGCTGACGCTGGCCAGCAAGGTCGTCTCCTTTGTGAAGGATGCCGTCGTGGCCTCCACGTTCGGCGTGTCGCAGGAGATTGATGCCTTCATGCTCGTTTTCGGTTTCATGTCCTTTGCCGCTACGCTGCTGGCGGGAGGTCTGCCGGAATCCTTTTTGCCCGCCTACGTCGAGCTGAAGCATCAAAAAGGTTCCCGCCGGGCAGATCGGATGGCGGTGCAGGCGGCGGTAATGCATCTCGGCATGCTCGTGCTCTTCGGGCTGCTCATCGAGTTGGGAGGGAGCTTCCTCGTCGAGCACATGGCGGATGGTTTTAGCGCGGCGACCAAAGATCAGGCCCGGCACACGCTGGTCATGCTGTTCCCCTTCCTGCTGTGCTTTGGCCTGAGCTATCACCTCGGGGCATGGCTGCGGGCGGATAAAAAATTCCTCATCGTGGCCTGCGCACCGCTGCTGGTGCCGCTGACCATCATCGGCAGCCTCATCCTCACTCGCCGTGCTCCGACCTTGGAGGCGCTCATGTTTGGCACGAACATCGGCTCCGCCCTGCAACTCGCCCTGCTGATGCGTGCCGTTTCGCGGCAGATCCCGGCCGAGCGACGCTGGTGGCGGGTGTGCCTGCGGAAGTGGGAACCTCAGTTGGGCGTCGTCATGCGCAATGCCATGCCCTTCCTGCTCGGCGGGCTGGCCTTCTCTAGTGCCTCCGTGGTGGATCAAACGATGGCCTCGTGGCTGCCTGCGGGCAGCGTCACCGTGCTCAGCTACTCGGAGAAGCTTTGCATGATCATCCTCGGCGTCTCCGCCGGACCTCTGGCCGATGTGCTGTTCCCGTATTTCGCCGATCAGGTGGCCCGTCGGGATTGGAAAGGCCTGCGCCGTCGCCTGCTGATGAGCGTCGGCGTCATCGTCGGCCTGATGCTGCCGCTTGCCTTTTTGCTCGATTTCTTCGCCCCGACCATCGTGAGCCTGCTTTTCGAGCGTGGTGCCTTTCATCATGAGGACACGCTGCGGGTGGCGCATGTGCTGCGCTTCGGGGCGCTGCAAATTCCTTTCTACATCCTCGGCATCGTCACCGCCCGTGTCATCGTTTCCATGCAGGCCTCGCGCTTCATGCTGATCTTCTCGTTCGCCGCGCTTTTCGGCAATGCCGGCCTGAACTGGCTCCTCATGCAAAACATGGGTGTCGCCGGCATCGCCCTTTCCACCGCCCTCGTGCATGGCATCAGCTCCATCGTTGCGTGCCTCTGGTGCCTCATGCTCATTCGCCGAAAGGAGGCTGCGAAATGAAGCTCGCCTTCATCATTCGTGATCTCGGCCATGGCGGAGCTCAGCGTCAGCTCTCGATCCTCACCGCCGGACTCGTGCGCGAAGGTCACGAAGTCTCCGTGCTGCATTTCTACGGCGGCCCCTTCGAGTCCAGCCTTCGCGAAGCCGGCGTGAAGACCCTCTGCATCGGCAAAAAGAGTCGCTGGGACCTCCTCGGCTTCTTCTTCCGCCTTATCAAAGCCGCTCGTAGCGTGCAGCCAGAGGTCATCCACGGCTACCTCGCCGAATCGAACCTCATGGCGTTCTTCCTGAAGCCCTTCTGTGGCTTCCCGCGCATCGCCTGGGGTGTGCGTGATTCCCAAACCGATGCCCACCTCTGGGGCACCCTCGGTAAACTCAGCTTCCGGCTGAACTGCCTCCTCGCCCGCTTCGCCGACGTCATCATCTGCAACTCGCAGGCTGGCCGCGATTACTATCTCGCTCGCGGCTATCCGGCGCACAAGACGCACGTCGTTCCCAATGGCATCGACACCCAGCGCTTCCAGCCTCGTGTTCGTAGTTCCCCGCCCGCATCGCTGAGCGAAGCACTGCGGGCAGGGGGCTTTAGCCCGCCCGTCTTCGGCCTCGTCGGCCGCCTTAGCCCGATGAAGGATCACGCGACCTTCCTCAAAGCGGCCGCACTCGTCCCAAATGCTCGCTTCGTCATCGTCGGTAGCGGCGATGAGGGCTGCGCGAAGCAGATGCGTGAACTCGCCACCTCGCTCGGCGTGAATGTCACCTGGCTCCCGGCTCAGAGCGACATGCCATCCGTGTATGCCACCTTCGATTGCCTCGTGAACTCCAGTGCCTTCGGCGAAGGCTTTTCCAACGTCATCGGCGAGGCGATGGCCTGCGGCGTTCCCTGCATCGCCAGCGATGTCGGCGACAGCGCTTGGATCATCGGCAACAAAGCACAAATCTTCCCTGCGGGCGATCATGAGGCCCTGGCGAAGTGCATGCTCGATTTCAAACCGAGCGAAACTCGCTCCCGCATCGTCGCCGAATTCAGCATCGATCGCCTCATCGAGCGCACGAGCCGTCTTCTCGGCCAAAAAGTCCTGTGGATCACCACCGGACTCGGCAGTGGCGGCGCGGAGATGATGCTCGCTCAGCTCGTCAACGGCCTCAGTAGGCGCGTTCGCCAGAACGCGAAACCGCCGCAGTCTGGCGACTGCGCCTACGATCATGTCGTTGTGAGCCTCACCGCCGGTGGCAAGCACGCCGCCAGTTTGCCAAACGTTCACAGCCTCGACATGTCTGCGGGCAAACCCACGCTGTCCGCCTTGTGGAAGCTCTTCTGCCTCATCTGTCGTGAGAAGCCGGATGTGCTCATGGGCTGGATGTACCATGGCTGCCTCGTTGCCAGCCTCGCCAAATTCATGCGCTTCAAGCAGGTGCCGATGATCTGGAACATCCGCCAGAGCCTCTACGACCTGAAACTCGAGAAACGCGGCTCCGCCCTCGTCATCCGGGCGCTCGCGTGGCTTTCCTGGCTGCCCAAACGCATCACCTACAACTCCCAGCTCAGCTCCCAGCAGCACGAAGCCATCGGTTATGCCAAATCGAAGACCCAACTCATCGCGAACGGCTTTGATCTAACAAAATGGCGACCCGTAGCCGCATGCTCGCGTGAGCGTCCTGGAGTGCGCCAGTCCTCTGGCGCTTTCGAGCGTCCATCGGCCTCCGAAAAGCTCCAGAGGGCTGGAGCACTCCAAGACGCTCACGCGCCTAACGCTCCCGTCATCGGCCGCTTTGGCCGCCACGCGCCGATGAAGGACTATCCGACCTTCATCGAAGCCGCCAAACTCATCCACGCCAAGCACCCTGAAACGCGCTTCATCATCGTCGGAGCCGAAACGGAGTCTCTCGATGTGCCGCCCTTCATCGAAGTGCTCGGCGAGCGTCACGATCTACCTGAACTCACCTCCTCGCTGAACATTGCCGTGTCTTCTTCAGCCTTCGGCGAAGGTTTCCCCAATGTCGTCGGCGAGGCGATGGCCTGCGCCGTGCCCGTCGTAGCCACGGACATAGGTGATACCCGCTGGGTCATGGGCGAAACCGGCCGCCTCGTTCCACCGCGTGATCCGCAGGCGCTTGCGAAGGCCTGCCTCGAAATTCTCGAAAGCGGTCTCACGCAGGACCTCGCGGCCCGCGAGCGCATCGAACGGCATTTTTCCCTCACGAGCGTGCTGGGGCAGTTCGAGAGTCTCATCACTTCCGAAGGGACTCAAAAGACCGAAGGGACGGAAGCGACACTTCTGACCTCTCATATCTCGCCTCTTACCTCTCACTAAACCATGTGCGGCATCGCCGGCTTCTTCTCTCCTGCCAAATCTCGTGCCGCGCACGAGATGGAAAGCATCGTCAGCGCCATGACGGATGCCATCGTGCTTCGCGGGCCGGATGACGCGGGGGCTTGGGTGGATTCGGAAATCGGTCTCGCGTTGGGGCATCGACGTCTCTCGATCCTCGATCTCTCGCCGCTCGGCCATCAGCCGATGGCGAGTACCGATGGACGCTTCGTGATCGTCTTCAATGGCGAGATCTACAACTTCCAAGACCTCCGTGCCGACCTCGAAAAGCATGGGCACACCTGGCGCGGCCATTCCGATACGGAAATCATGCTCGCCGCGTTTTGCCAATGGGGCGTCATTGAGGCCACGAAGCGCTTCAACGGCATGTTTGCCTTCGCCGTGTGGGACAAGCAGGATCGCGTTTTCCACCTCGCCCGCGATCGCATGGGCGAAAAGCCGCTCTACTACGGCTGGGTGGGCGACACCTTCGTCTTCGCCTCCGAGTTGAAGGCCGTTCAGCGTTTTCCAGGCTTCAACGCCTCGGTGGATCGCGAGGCGCTGACCTCGCTGCTCCGCTTCAACTACATTCCTGATCCGCTCTGCATTTACCAAGGCTTTAAGAAGCTCCCTCCTGCTGCGATGATCTCGCTGCGCTCGTCGGCGGAGCGTCCACAACCCGGTTGGTATTGGAGCCTGCCGCAAGTGGTGGAGCGTGGCTTTGATAAACCGTTCACCGGCACGGATACAGAAGCCATCGCCGAGTTTGAAGCCTTGCTGAAAAAGGCCGTCGGCATGCGCATGATCGCTGATGTGCCTCTCGGGGCCTTTTTGAGCGGTGGGGTCGATTCCTCGCTCATCGTGGCGATGATGCAAAAGCAGAGCACGCGGCCCGTGCGCACCTTCACCATCGGTTTTCACGAGAAGGAGCACAACGAGGCCGAGTTCGCCAAAGACGTCGCCAAGCATCTCGGCACCGATCACACCGAGATGTATGTCAGCGGCGAGGATGCGCTCAATGTCATCCCCCAGCTCCCATCGCTCTACGACGAGCCGTTTTCCGACTACTCGCAAATTCCGACCTACCTCGTGTGCAAAATGGCTCGCGAGCATGTCACCGTCGCGCTCAGCGGCGATGCGGGCGATGAGCTTTTCGGCGGTTACGAACGCTATTCAGTGGGCCGCAAGCTGTGGAGCAAGTTCTCCTGGATGCCGCCCGTGATGAAGAAGGTGACCGCCGGCATCCTCACCGCCTTGCCGCCGAAGGTGTTGAATGGTCTTGGCTCCAAACTGCTGCCGAAACGCCTCCGCCACATCCCGGTGGGCGATAAATTGCACAAGCTGGCCGAGGTCATCGCCGCGCCGGGCATGGAGACACTCTACTTGAACCTGATGTCCCACTGGAAGCAGCCGCAGGACGTCGTCATTGACGGCAAGGATCCCGTCACCGCCATCACCGACACCGCCTCGTGGCCTCGCGTGAGT
>JBJONJ010000071.1:0-3232 GCA_046051905.1 Verrucomicrobiota bacterium | reverse complement strand
CTGATCAAGGCGCAGACGGAACGCCCGCCGATGCCCTACTGGCAGCAGATGCCGCCGCCTGCGGTGCAGCTCACGCCGGCTCCGCAGCCCATCGTGATTCCCGCGCCCACGGCTCCTGCGGTGCTGAAGGCATCCGATGAGTTGGTGAAGTGATCCATCCGTTCACGGCTTCGCGGTCTTCATCCGCTCCTTCAGGATGTCGCGGAAGGATTTGCCGTCGAAGGTGAGGTTTTCGAGCACCGCGGTGCCTTGATGCACACGGACCTCGGCGATGATGCCTTTGGCATCGCGGATGGTTTCGGCGAACCATTTGTCGGCTTCAGGGGCGAGGGCTTCGTTGAGGTAGAAGCGGTTGAAGGGCCAGGAGACGTTCGCTTTGCTTCCGGCCTCGTAGTTGTAGGTCACGCGGATGTAGTCGCCGCTGGCGGGTGGTGAGGCGTGGACCTCACGGAGTGTCGTGAGGCCGTCTGGACCGGTCGCCAGGGTGGCGTAGGCGTGCTGGCCGGTGCGTAGAATGGTGTCCTTGGCAATGGCCGCCTCGTCCTGATCGGGGCGCACGGCGAGGTAGCGGCCGCGCAGGGGATCGTAGGGATCGGGAGCGGAGCATTTCAGGCGGATGAGCGTGCCGTTGGTCAGCGTGCGTTCGTATTTGAAGATCTGCGAAAGCGGCGCGGCCCACTGGGCGAGCGAGACGAGGGCAAAGAGGATGAGCGGGAGTGATTTCATGGCTGGGTGGGGGCGAGGCGGGTCTCCAGGCGGCCCATGGCGATGTTGAAAGCGAGGAAGGCCACGCCGATGACGATGAAGGCGAGGCCTTTGGCCAGCAGCGAGAGTTCGCTCTCGAACATGCGGGCGAGGAGCTGGATGCTTAGCAGCGCCGCGCCAAGCCGCGGAGCACCACAACGGCCGCTGAACTCCAGCACGATGAGCGTGATGCCCAGCACGAACAGGTGCAGTGTCATCAGCCACGGGATGGCGGTGGCGGCCGAGGCACCGAAGATGAGTCCGACGAGCGGGGTGAGAATGACCGAGGTCATCGCGAGCACAGCCCAGCGGGCGGTGCGGATGGCATGGACGGCGAACAGGCCGGTGGTGAGGAGCAAAACCCAGGTCCACGGGATCTTCGCGGCTGTGGTGTAGCTTTTCACGATCTCCTCACCGGCATCCTGGAAGGTGCTGGCGATGCCAAAAACGACCAGCACGAGAAAACCGAGCACGACCTGCGGTTTATGCCGCGCAGGGGCGGCGAGTCCGGATGCATTCAGCGGGAGCAGTGCCATCGCGGCGGCAGTGAAGGCCCACAGCGAGAAGAAGGTATCGCCATCGCCCCAGCTACGGCCAAAGTGCTGCCGCGTGGCACAGTAAGCCGCCGCCGCGAGACCGAAGGAGGCGCTCAGCGCCATGATCCAGCGCAGGGTGACGGAGAGAGGTTTTTCCAGCCGGAAGCCGGGCCAGAAGGGGAAGAGTCCGAGCAGCAGCAGGGGGTAGATGAGGGCGCTCTGATACCAGACCTGGCCGAGATCACACGGGTGGATGGACCACTCGGCGATGGTGAGGAGGTAAAAGATGGCCACGGAGGTGGAGCGCATCACCCACACGAGCGGCAGGCTGAGGATGAACCACGCGAAGAGGAAGTCCGGCCAGGCGCCGCCGAGATTGTAGATCTGCGACACGAGGGCGATGCAGGCTCCGGTGGCCATCGTTTGCAGCATCGCCGCCGTTTCACGCACCCAGGCGGCGGCGGAATCCCCCTTTCGCAGCACGAGGAAGCTGAAAATCTGGGAGCCGAGCAGCGGCAGGAAGGCAAACAACAGCCGCACCGGCCGGGTGAAGTCGTCCCAGTTGTAACCGATGATGGCAATGAGGCCGGTGCCGATGAGCAGCCCCCCGAGCGCCCCCATGACGAGCTGGGCCACGCCGGGCTGCGAGTCGTCAAAAGGATGCCGCTGGCGCAGCGAGACGGCATTTTCGGCGGTGACGAGGCCGTCGCGTTCCCATTGGGGGAGTTGATCGTGCAGCCAGCGGTGATGGGAGGCGTTCATGAGAGCCCGATGGAAGCGGAGGCAGGTGGAGGCGGCGAATTGAATTTTCTGGTGGTGTAACAGACTGTGCCACGAGGCGCGAAGACAAATCTAGCGGGCGCTCGTGTTGGGGGCGTTCGGACCCGAAAACGCATGTTTTGGGTCGCCGCTCTCACCGCATGGCAGAAAATCATCCGCGGATGGATGTGCATTGGAGCGGGATTGACGCGCTCCCGCCGAAGGCGGAGCCGCTGAGCTCCTAGGCTACGGCCCCCATCCTGGGTTTGGCGGCGGAGTGGGATTATTTCTTGACAGTGGAATCGACGTAAAATAAAAAATTAAGTAATTAACTTACTTCATCGAGTCCAAGAATTTCACTGCACTGACATCAACCAATTTGCGTGCTGCTAGTCATGGCAGCGGGGCCTCTATCAGTTTAACCAGCCCAGCAACTTAAGGGAGGCAAGCCCGGCCGAGGCGCAGCTTGCCGTGCCTGCTGTGAGGTGCTTGCAGGTGCATGGTAGAGGGTGGCGAACAAGTTCGCGCCCTCGTTGGTGCCCAAGAAGCAAAAGGCAGACCGAGTCTCATCACCTGATTCCCAAGCCATGAAAGCTCCTCGATTGCTAATGCCCACGTTCTGGGTGCTTCTAGCCGCCGCAGTGGGAACTTCTGCCCACGACGCCACACCGAAGCTGATTCAAAACCCGCGTGTTTTGGATTCGAGCACCGTGCGGCATGCGGACGGCGGCACGACGACTTACCAGCGCATCGAGCCACCCACGGCGGCGCAGCTCGCTGCACTCAATCCGCCGGTGCAAGCTCCCACCACGCCTGCGGTGCCTTTGCCGCCGATTTTGAACCTCACGGCGCGGGTGTATGACGGGGTGCTGACGGAGGTCAAATGGCTTCATAATGGTGTGGAGTGCCGGGCGTGGAGCAGCGTGGATTTTCGCCTGCTGGAGGCGATCCCGCAGTTTGAGCAGGATGGGATCACGCGGCGGCTCATGTCCATCACGACGACGCAGCGGCAGCCTCCGGCTGGCGTGGTTTCGCAGCGTGTCTGGCCGGCTTTTCCGGCGGAGGTGCTTGCCGCCGCTGGCGGGAAAGCAGGTGGTGGTGACCTCCGGCAATCCGGCGCTGCTCATGGTGCCTCAGGGCGGCGGCACGGCGGCCCCCTCCCTCACCTTGACGACGAACCTGCAGGGGCAGGT
>JBJONJ010000070.1:0-4982 GCA_046051905.1 Verrucomicrobiota bacterium | reverse complement strand
GTGCCGCCTCATGCAAGGCCACCGCCCAGGCTGCCATCGTCGTGCCGGTAGCCACCTCTTTCTGGAGAAAAAGCCGACGGCGCTTCGGGTCGAAGTAATTGGTCACCGTTCCCCCGTGCTGTACCACCTCCACATCATTGATATCTTCATGCGCCAGGAATAGCTGCGCAATTTCCGCGCCGTTATGGGCGGTCGGTGCTGTTTCACGACTCCCTTGTTGCAGCATCGCCTCATAGCGCCCCGTCGCCCAGCGACAGAGTCCGACGCAGAGGGTGATGAGGAGGATAGGAATAGCCAGCATGAGACAGTGTGGCGCAGAGTTGCTCTCGCGCAACCACCGGGGCTCCGCCAACTTCCATGTAGGCTATTTCACCCTCAGATGGCTTCAGTAGCAGGCAGGTAAGCACGAGTTTCGCCAGAAGCCTTACAGCTTCAAATCCTCCGCAATGGTGGCGAACTGCTCCAGGGCTGCTTGCAGGTCTTCCATGATGTCGAGGGCGATCACGCCGGGGGCGGGGAGGTTGGCGGATTCTTCGAGGGCGTCGTCTTTGAGCCAAAAGATATCGAGGTTGATCTTGTCGCGCTTGATCAGGTCCGCGTAGTCGAAGGCCTTGAAGCGCTCGGACTCTTGGCGGTCGTGGCGGTTCTTCGCGTGGTAGCAGGTGACGAAGTCATCCAGGCTTTCGCGCTTGAGGGGATTCTCCTTGAGCGTGAAGTGCATGTTGGTGCGCAGGTCGTAGATCCAGAGCTTCTTCGTCCAGGGCTTCTCCTGGGCGGGTTTGCGGTCGAAGAACAGGACGTTGGCCTTCACGCCTTGGGCGTAGAAGATGCCGGTGGGCAGGCGCAGCAGGGTATGGACATCGGCTTGCTTGAGGAGTTCGCGGCGGATGGTTTCGCCCGCTCCGCCTTCGAAGAGCACGTTGTCCGGCAGCACCACGGCAGCGCGGCCGTGCATCTTGAGGATGGTGAAGATGTGCTGGAGGAAGTTGAGCTGCTTGTTGCTGGTTCTGGCCCAGAAGTCGGCGCGATTGATGACGAGGTTTTCCTTGGAGGACTCGCCTGCATCGTTGACGATGGTGACGCTGCTCTTCTTGCCAAAGGGCGGATTGGCCAGGACGATCTCGTATTCGCCGTGCTTCCCGGCGAGGGCGTCCTTGGTGATCACGGGCAGGTCAAAAGTGGAAGCGGCATCCTGCCGCTTATCGTTCGGATCAAGCGGCGAGACGCCGCTTCCACCATCACCAATCCCGTGCAACAGCAGGTTCATCGCGCAGAGGCGCGTCACGCTGTCCACCAGTTCGATGCCGTAGAAGGTGCCGCTCTTGAGCTGCTTCTTCTGCTCGCGGTCGAGCTTTTTGTGCCGGGCGATGTGGTCATGCGCGGCCAGCAGGAAGCCGCCGGTGCCGCAGGCAGGATCGCAGATGGTTTCACCGGGCTGCGGGGCCACGACTTCGACCATGGCAGCAATGAGGGAGCGCGGGGTGAAGTATTGGCCCGCACCGCCCTTCACGTCCTCGGCGTTCTTTTGCAGCAGGCCCTCATAGGCATCGCCCATCACATCGGCGGAGAGGCTGGACCACTGCTCCTTGTCGATCAGGTCCACGATCAACCGCCGCAGCTTGGCCGGGTCCTGGATCTTGTTCAGCGCCTTGCGGAAGATGATGCCCAGCATCCCGGAGCACTTGCCCAGTTCCTCCAGCGTGTGGCGGTAATGCACCTCCAGTTCATCGCTATCCTTGGCGAGCAATGAGGGCCAGTCCTTGCCCTTCGGGATCGCGCTTGGCGTGCCTCGCAGCCGCGACTGCTCGTCCGCCATCTTCAGGAAGAGCTGGAAGGTCAGTTGCTCGACGTAGTCGCCATACGACAGGCCGTCATCGCGCAGGATGCTGCAGTAGTTCCAGAGCTTGGAGACGAGGGCGGTGGGATTGCTCATGAGGAGATGTGCCTTTGAATGGAAAAATCCATTGGGTTTAGGTGAGTGAAAGGAAGGCGCTTTGATCGCGTGTATGCCACAACGTCGGCCGTTCCTCCCAATCCACGCGCGGGCATCCCATCCCAAACGAATAGCATAAAATCCGCCGTATCGACGACTCGCTTACCAGCAGCGAAAAATGCCTCTTCCGTTGGGCTAGCGAAGTCGAGAACTTGCCGAGATTTCGCTCGTGCAATCATATCCCGGAAGAGTTCTTTGCTTTCGTTGTCCTGAAACGCTGCCTCATATCCAACACAGGGTATGACCGCCTCCAATTCCAAATTCAGTTCAACAACAGCTTTCGCGAAGATCTGATCTGCGCCGGCAGCAAGGCACGATACACCAACGGAGGCCCGCTGCTTATGCAGTTCGTCTCGAATAGCGGTCTCGACCCAACTGATAGCGCTCGTGGGGCGGATGTTCTGGTGTCCTGAAATGCCAACCTTCACAATTTCCCTTTCTTGACGAGTGACCAGTAAAAGCGACCAAGGGGCGTTAGCTGACAGCTCTTGCTGTGTATCGCCGCGTAGTAAAGGTGCTCTGCTTCATTCGGGACAAGCAGCCGCGCCGCCCGATATTTCTGAAGTGTCGAAAAAACCATCTCCTTTGCCTCGTCCCTTGGATCCTCAGTCGGCTCATAGGCGGGCGACAATTGCAATACGTGGTCGGGGGTGGAGAATATTGCTGTCAGCTTACGGAGCGTATCGACAGCTACGGCAGGTTCACAAAACCTGAGAGGCTCCAGCTTCGTGAGATTTGCCTTGAAGTGAGGGCGCTGATCCCATGCCCCCAACGTTTGATCCAAGTATGAATAGACGCTAGCAGCCGTGACTTTTCCAAGAACGTCCGCTGCACCTCCTTCCAACGCATCGCAAACCAGAGAAGTAAAAACCCCCTCGCCTCCACGCTCAATGGCTGCTTCATCGGGAGAACTCGCCGTCAAAATCGAAATCCCCTTTGGTAGAACGTCGCTCGTCGGAGCAATCCACGTTTTTCCCGTATATCCGCTATGGCAGCAGTCCAAGACGATAAATATCTCTTTGATATGGTTGCTAGCTTTACTGGCAGCTTCGACAAGTTCGGCCATGGGAATTCCGAGGTCGTTTGCTTCGTAGTCTTGCGTCACCAGTATGCCCGCTGCCTTTGATTCACTACCGTGACCCGAAAAATAGAAAAGCGCTGTGTCAGCCGGTTTTGCGAACAATTCACCGATGAGCTCCCGCAGCCGGCTTCTTGTGATGGTTTCCTTACTCGACAAGAATGTCCGGCATTCAAAATTTGGGCTCCCATCATGATGGCGCTCCAGAACAGATGACAATCTGGCCGCATCGTTTTCGCAACCCTTCAGGGGGCACTTTGGATAGTCGTTGATTCCGACGAGCAGGGCTTTTCTCATATTATTTGGCGTTCTTTCTTTCCTTCATCATCTGAGTGACGGCGGATGCTATCTTTTCCCAATCCCACGGGATCACTCTTCCGCTTGTTAGCCCCGTTGGTAAGCTGGTCGCTGATGTTGCTCCGCCCACGAGAACCCCGAAGACTGGCACATTGTTCGCCTTTGCCATTGTGATTTCCTTTACCACCCCGACGGCTGAATAGGTTGATTTGCCGACTAGGACGATGAGCATATTAGTTTTCCCAATCTTTTCTGAGATAAGCTTCTCCCACTGCGCCTGTGGCAGTGATTCTTTTGACGACCAGTCTTCGATTGAAAAGGGTGTTTTCGAGTTCTTTGCCTGTCCGGCGAAAAGTAGTTTTTCGGTCGCGTTATTGTCGAAGTCGAAACTGATGAATGCTCTTGGATCTGCCATATATGTCTCCTGTTAGTTTGTTTTGTTTTTTTGTTTTACTGATTCTGAACCCACTCTTTTAGGAAGTTTAAAAAATTTGCACGGTCTACAACCGCGAGTCTGCCTGAAGTGCTGCTTTCGCGAATCCACGGGTAAAGACCGAGATATTCCTGCCCAACGTAGCTGGCGGTCGTGGATGAACCTTTTGCGACAGGAAAGATTGCGACGCGCTGGCGGAAACCGTCAACGTAACCCAATTCCCACGGCATCCATTTCGATTCCGTCGCGGCGGACGTGTCCGCGTAAACCAGCGACCGGCATGACCTCATTTTAGTTCGCAGCCCATCAGCCGTCTCGCGCGTTACCGGCTGTGTTAATGCGGCAGGATTTTCCACCCAGTAAACATAGCACGATAGTCCTTCAGCCTCGATTGACGCCTTGAGACCCCAGACGATCTCTGCATCACCAGTTCGATGTGAAAGAAAGACATCATAGGTTTGCGAAGAAGTGAACGCACGGGCTTCCTTTATCATCTCCGCGCTAGCCGAAAAATTCGTTAGCCCACGAGTGCGGAGCGCGGCTGTGGCGAGTTGTCTTAATTTAGATTCGTTTAGAAGATTCATACGGGGTCCGTCTTTTCGTTGCTTGGTAGTTTGGTGCTCATAACAGTCCAGTGAAGGCTTTTTGAAGGACCGCCTGCCGCAGGCGGGTGGCGCGTTGGAGGTTGGTGGTGACCACGGCTTCCAGTTCCTCCACCACGCTCAACCGCCGCTCCACTTCCGCCACGATGCGCGTTGGTTCGGCGAAGCGTGGTATGATTCCTTCCTTCTTGGCCTCGACAACGCCGACTGGATTGCGGTTTGCCAACAGCAGGTAGTCACAGCGGCCCGACTTCAGCGGCTCCTCCCGCAAGGCGATGCTGATGGACGCGGTGGGATCGAAGGCCTTGTCGTCCTGAACGGCCCAGCCTGCCGCCGCCAGTATGGCGTCCATACCGATGGTGGCGGTGCTCGGGTAGCCGAACTTAGACTTTGTAAATGCTTTGCGTGCCATTTGAGTATATTTCTTAACTATATAGTAAGATAATCAGATGTCAAGAGACGGAGAGATTTTGGGACAATCAAACAGGCTGACTGAAGGAGGTGCCCTTACTTATTGAAGATGTGGCAGTTGAGCGAGATTTTAGGCAGCGTAAAGGCAGGTCTGGAAAGAGCTACTCG
>JBJONJ010000069.1:0-3720 GCA_046051905.1 Verrucomicrobiota bacterium | reverse complement strand
CGCCTTGCCCTCGCTGCGAGAAAGCCAGTGCTTGGAAGGCACGGTGCCGGTCATGGAGATGGAGAGCATCAAAACGAGGCCACGCGAGGTCTCACCGCCGACGAGATTGATTCGGTAGTCTTTCGCAATCGCCTTCATGCCGCGATAGACCTCGGCGAGAAACTCAACCTCCATGCTCGGCGGTGCCACGAGGGTGATCATGGCATGCCGCGGCGTGCCTCCCATGGCCGCGAAGTCACTCACCACCCGGGCGATGGCCTTTCGCCCGATCAGCTTCGGCGGCGTCTGGAGCGTGAAATGCACATCCTGCACCAGCGCATCGGTTTTGAGCAGGGTGTGCTCGTTCTTCGTGCTGCGCACCACGGCGCAGTCATCTCCCGCCCCGGCAATGACATCACGATCGAGTTTCACTCCGCGCATCAGGCGGCGGATGAGCTTGTCTTCTCCGATGTCGGCCAGGGTGGGCATGAGGGAATGACGAAATCAGAATGAGGAATGATGAATCAATGACGATGCAACGATGGCCGTGCTTCGGATTTCGAGCATTCGGGCTTCATTCGTCATTCGCCATTCGGGTTTCGTCATTTTTTTACGACCACGTTCTGGCCGTCGGAATGCAGCCAGCGGCTTTTCAGCCCACGCATGGCCTGTTTCGGGATGTACACCTCCACATCGCCGATTTGGTGACGGTACTCGGTGGGGGCGTTCATGCCGCTGAGCCACTCGAGCTGCCACCACTCCTGCCCGGCGAGGTCACCCTGGCTGCAGCGGACGTAGTCGAGGTGCAAAACCTCCCCCGGATGGCCAAATTGCTCGATGTTGTGCTTCGACTCCAGATAGTCGGCGAAGGCCTGCGAGTAGATCAGACCGTTGCGGAGCTTGTGGAGGACGAGTGCCATTGGGTTGGAAGCAGCAAAGCGCGGGACGGGGTGCCCGTTCCGCGCCTTGCCAGAGAGTCAAAGAGCGGTTCAGCCGAGGGCGGCGGTGTAGTTCGCGGCGACGGCAGACCAGTTCACGGTATTCCACCAGGCGGCGATGTAGTCAGGACGCTTGTTCTGATACTTGAGGTAGTAAGCGTGCTCCCAGACATCGCAGCCGAGGATCGGCGTGCCGGAACCGTCCATGAGCGGATTGTCCTGGTTCGGCGTGGAGGTGACTGCGAGCTTGCCGTCCTTCACGACGAGCCAGGCCCAGCCGGAGCCGAAGCGGGTGGCTCCAGCCTTGGCAAAGGCCTCCTTGAAGGCATCGAAGCTGCCGAAGGCGGCGTTGATCGCATCCGCAAGAGCCCCCGTGGGAGCTCCACCGGCGTTCGGACCCATAATGTTCCAGAACAGCGTGTGGTTGAAGTGACCGCCGCCATTGTTGCGGACCGGGCCCTGCACATCGGCGGGGAGCTTGGAAATATTCTTGCAAAGGTCCTCGATGGACATCGCCTCGAGGTCGGCCTTGCCAGCGATGGCGTTGTTGAGGTTGGTCACATAGGCGTTGTGATGGCGGCCATGATGGATCTCCATCGTGGTGGCATCGATATGAGGCTCGAGGGCAGTCTTGTCGTAAGGGAGGGGAGGCAGGGTATGGGCCATGGAGTATGTTAGAGTTGGGGTTGTATCTCTTTTTGTAGAGCGGAGACCCGCCCCGGCAAGCCCCTGTTGCCCTCTTGCCGGGAATTCTTCGCCCGTCTTTCTCCAAAAGGGTCACTTGCCACAGGGCCGTTCACGGGTAGCCTCCGCGCCCTTTTTCCCTCCCCGAAAGCCCCAATTAACATGACCCCAGACAAAATCCGCAACATCGCCATCATCGCGCACGTCGATCACGGCAAAACGACGCTCGTTGACGGCCTGCTGCGCGCCAGCGGCAACTTCCGTGAAAATCAGGCCATCGCCGAACGCGCCATGGACAGCATGGACCTCGAAAAGGAAAAGGGGATTACCATCAAGGCCAAGAACACCTCTGTCCACTGGAACGACCACATCATCAACATCGTGGACACCCCCGGCCATGCCGACTTCGGCGGCGAGGTGGAGCGTGTGATGAAGATGGTCGATGGCGTCATGCTCGTCGTGGATGCCTATGAAGGCCCGCAGGCGCAGACGCGCTTCGTTTTGAAGAAGGCACTGGAGCAGGGCATCAAGCCCATCGTGCTCATCAACAAGATGGACCGCCCGCACATCCAGCCCGATCAGGTGCATGACAAGGTGCTTGAATTGCTGCTTGATCTTCACGCGAACGACGAGCAATTCAATGCGCCGTTCGTCTATGGTAGCGCCCGCGCAGGCTGGGTGACCGACAGTGCTGAAGGCGAAAAGCACGACATGACCTTCCTGCTCGGCCAGATCGTGAAGCACATCCCGGCCCCAAAAGCGGAGCCCGAAGGCTCCTTTGAGATGCTCGTTTCCAACATCGACTGGGACAACTTCGTCGGCCGTGTGGCCATCGGCAAGGTCACCCGTGGCAGCGTGAAGATGGGCGACACCGTATGGCTGCTCGGCAAGGCCGAGGGCGAGCCTGCCAAGCGCATCAAGGTCACCAAGGTCTTCCAGTACACCACCCTGACCACCAGTGACTCCGTCGAAGGCACAGCCGGTGACATCGTGGGCATCTCAGGCTTTGAGGACGTGGACATCGGTCAAACCGTCGCCGGGGCCGCCGACGCCAAGGCGCTGCCTTTCGTCGCCATCGACCCGCCGACCATCGTGATGCAGTTCGCCGTGAACGATGGTCCGCTCGCTGGTCGTGAGGGGGACCACGTCACCTCCCGCAAGATCCGCGACCGCCTCGACCGCGAGCAAAAGATGAACGTCACCATCAGCGTCAAGGACACCGACACCGCCGGCATCTTCGATGTCAGCGCCCGCGGTGCCATGCAGATCGCCGTGCTGGTCGAGCAGATGCGTCGCGAGGGCTTTGAGGTGCTCGTCTCCCGCCCGATGGTCATCATGCACAAGGATGGTGACCAGTTGATGGAGCCGTTTGAAACCCTCTACGTCGATGTGCCGGACGAATACCTGGGTGGCGTCATGAAATCCATCTCCGAGCGCAAAGGCAAGATCGAGAACATGGAGGCTGCCCACAACCGCACCAGCATCACCGCCTGCGTGCCCACACGTGGCCTCATTGGCTTCGAGTTCGAACTGATGAACCTCACCAGCGGCCACGGCATCCACAGCCATCTTTTCCGCGAATACGGTGCCCACGCCGGACCGATGCAGACACGCTCCACGGGCACACTGGTCAGCACGGAGGCCGGTGAGGCCACCAGCTACGCCCTCGACACCATCCAGGAGCGAGGAAAGCTCTTCATCGCCCCTGGCGACCAAGTGTATGACGGCATGCTCGTCGGTGAAAACCCGCGCACGGACGACCTGCCGGTCAATCCGACGCGTTCCAAGCAGCTCACGAACTTCCGCAGCGCCGGCAACGACAAAAACGCCCAGCTCGCCCCGCCGATCCGTTTCGGCTTGGAGCGTGCGATCGAGTACATCGCCCCCGATGAGCTCGTGGAAGCCACGCCGAAGTCCATCCGCCTGCGCAAGCGCACCCTCGACCACAACACCCGCCAGCGTGAGCGCAAGAAGCTCGAGGCTGAGCTGGAAGGGGCCTGATGCTTCGTGCGGCGTGCAGCTGCGTCGAGCATTGTCATTGAAGTTGGCTCCGGTGTCATTTTATGAAACCCGATGTCCACATTGCCCCGGAGTCGGAAGTAGCGCCCGATGTTCAAGC
>JBJONJ010000068.1:0-7594 GCA_046051905.1 Verrucomicrobiota bacterium | reverse complement strand
ATGCGGTCGATGAGGAAGGTGCGGCGGCGGACGCCTTGGTTTGGAAAGACGCTCATCGCACTGGCCAGTTGGCGCACGTTGCCACCGATGTTGCCGATGTAGATCTGCGGCGTGCGCACCTTGGGCATGTTGAAGCCGGAGTCGGCCAGCAGATTGAGCACGCGGTCAAGACCCGTGTAGTTGCCGAGGCGTGTGGTCATCGTGTTGCGACTGAGCACAAGACCATCAGAGAGCGTTTTGAGGCCTAAAAATTTGCCATCGCTGTTCTGCGGACTCCAGCCGGGATCGCCGCCCTGGATTTCACCGGGCTGGATGGGGGCGTCGTCGATCAAAGTGCCAGGCAGGAAGCCCGCAGCCACGCCTGCGGCATACACGAAGGGTTTGACGGTTGATCCGATCTGGCGCTCGCCCTGGATGGCGCGGTTGTATTTGCTATGCCGGTAATCGCGACCGCCGACGATGGCGAGGATGCCTCCGGTGGAGTTATCGAGCAAGGTGACGGCGGCTTGCAGGTAAGGGGTGGTGCCAACCTCGGAGGAGCCATCCCAAGTGGAATCAAACTCGGCCTTCGTGGGATGTTTGTAGGCTTTGAGCTTCTCGACGGCAGCGAGGCGTTTTTCCACGGCAGCCTCGGCGGCCACTTGCAGCTCTTTGTGAATGGTGGTGAAGACCTGAAGACCGCCGTCCTCGACATCGTGCTTCTCCAAAATGAGGTCGAGATCCTGGCGCACCATGTCGAGCGCATAGCCACCCTGGCCCTGGAACACGGGCTGCGCATGCAGGATCACATCGGCATAGCGTGCCTCGAGCTCCTCCTCCGGCGTGATCATCTTCGTGGCCAGCATGCGCTGGAGCACATCATTGCGTTCTTTGATGGCTCCGTCGTAGTTGCGAAAAGGCGAGAAGCGCACGGGGCTGCGCACGATGCCCGCGATGAGCGCTGATTCGCTGAGTGAGAGCTGGCTGGCGTGCTTGCCAAAGTACACCTGGCTGGCCCGCTGGATGCCGTAGAGGCCGGTGCCGAAGAAAATGCGGTTCACATAGTGCTCGATGATCTGCTCCTTGGTGGTGCTCTTTTCGATGCGCCGGGCGAGCATCATCTCGAGCAGCTTGCGGTGGATGTTGCGGTCGTCGCCGAGCTCCGGGTAGCTGTTGCGGGCGAGCTGCATGGTCAGCGTGCTGGCCCCCTGCACGATGCGACCGTCCTTCACATTTCGCACCGCAGCGCGGAGCACGCCCACATAGTCGATGCCGCTGTGCGAGTAGAAACGTGAGTCTTCACGAGCGAGCAGCGCCTTGACGAACCAGGGTGAAACCTCGCTGAGCGGCACCACAATGCGATTCTCGCCGTGCATGCGGCCCAGCACCTCGCCTTTGAAATCATACACCACGGTGCGCTCCGGCATCTGACCTAGCTTGGTCAGGTCGAAATCTTTCGCCCAATGGCTGTACACCGCGATCACGATGGCGGTGGCCAGCGTGATGAGCAGCGTGCTGCCCATGAAGAGGAAGAGCGCCAGCCGCTTCCAGCGTTCCCAGCGCGACATGACCTTCGGCCGTTTGAAGGGCTTTTTGGACGGGGCGGGATTTTTCTTCATGGAGGTGTTTGAGCCATACGGAGCCTTCGCTGGGCCAAAGTTCAAGCCTCAGACGATGAACTCCGTGTGAACTTCACTCTCACTCGTGCGATAAAAAGCCCGGAGAGACCTTCACGCGGGCTTTTTGCTCAAAGGCATGGCCGATGCGTAGCAGCAGCGTGTCGGTCCAGGCGGTGCTGAAGAAGGAGAGATTCACCGGGAGCTTGCCGACGAGGCCCATGGGCACGCTGAGATGCGGATAACCGGCGGTGGCAGGCACGGTGGAGCAGCCGCGACCACCGCGATGGCCGTTTTGGAGGTCGGCGACATCGGCGGGATCGCTGGTGGAGACGACGAAGGCATCGAGGCGATGCTCTTTGAGCACGGCGTCGATGCCTTCCTCACGAGCGAGACGGCGTGCGGTCTCGCGAGCGGCCTTGGTTTCAGCGATGGCCTCGTCCGAATCGAGCGCGGCGGCCATTTCGAGGAACTCCTGGCCGAAGTAAGGCATCTCCTTGTCGGCGTTTGCTTTATTGAAGGCAATGAGATCGGCGATGGAGCGCACACGGCTCGTCGTGGAGGCGAGGTAGGCGTTCAGGTCCTCGCGATACTCGCCCAGCATGGCGCGGAAGCGCAGCTTACTGATCTCCCGCGTGTGCGGCAGCTCCACCACGATGATTTCGGCTCCGAGGGATCGCAGCACATTGAGCGAGCTTTCGGTGAGTTTTTGCACAGCCTCGTTTTCGCCGTTCAAATGACGCAGGAAGCCGAGGCGGAGGCCTTCGAGCCTTTCGGTGGGGTTCCAATCCACCGGCTTCTCGGCGATGGCTGCGAGTAGCAGCGCACAATCCTTCACGCTGCGTGCCATCGGCCCGGCGGTGTCTTGCCAATGCGTGATGGGGATGATGCCTTTTCCGCTGATGAGGCCGAGGGTGGGCTTGAGGCCGACGATTCCGCAAGCGCTCGACGGACTCACGATGGAGCCATCCGTCTCCGTGCCGATGGCGGCAAAGCAAAGGCTGGCCGAAACCGCCGCCGCAGAGCCGGAGCTGGAGCCACTGGGATTGTGATCAAGCACATGCGGATTCGCGGTAAGGCCACCGCGAGCGCTCCAGCCGCTGGTGGAGTTTGGTGAGCGCATATTGGCCCACTCGCTGAGGTTCGTTTTGCCAAAGATGACGGCACCCGCCGCCCGCAGCTTCTGCACCAGCGGCGCATCAACGCGCGGTCGCGAATCGAGCAAGGCCAGCGAACCAGCGGTGGTGAGCATGCGATCTCCGGTTTCGATGTTGTCCTTGATCAAAATCGGCAAGCCATGGAGCGGGCCGCGTGGTTTGGCCTCGGCATCGAGTTTCCTGGCGATGTCGAGGGCGTCGGGATTCAATTCGATGACCGCATGAATCAGCGGATCGAGCTTCGAGATGCGATCGAGGTAGTATTGAATGCGCTCGACGGCCTCCCCACGCTTCTTTTCACATGCCGGAAGCCCGGCGAGACCACCGAGGGCGATTTTGGCGAGAGTGCGGCGGTGCATGGGGATCAATCGACTGCTTCAACGTGATGCCTTGCAGCTTCTTCCGAACAGTCCACGAGCGCGAGGGATTAGCTTGTAGTTCGGGCTTTAGCCCGCGCTGACTTGCGGTGGGAAGCGGGCTGAAGCCCGAACTACGAACGACGATGAGGATCAATCTCTCCACTTCAACGTGATGCCGGGAATCTTCTTGGCGATCTCGCTGCCCTTTTCCTTGCCGAGAACGACCATGGCAGTGGCGAGAGCATCGCTGGTGGTGCCGTCGGGGGCGATGACGGAGCAGGAGACGGTTTCGGTGACACCGAGGCCAGACTTGGGCGAGATGATGTGGGCGTAGCGTTTGCCGTCGATGGTGATGGCTTGATAGAGGTCGCCGGAGGTGGAGACGGCGGCGTTTTTGAGAAGGACGGCGGTTTCGGCATCAGCAGAGGAGCGCAGCTTGATCTCCCAGCCTTCCTTGCCCGGTGGTGGATCGCCGATGGCGATGTCGCCTCCGGCGATGACGAGGGCGCGGGGGAGGTGGTGCTTGTCGCGAAGGAGTTTGAGCACGGCATCGGCCGCGTAGCCTTTGGCGATGCCTCCGAGGTCGAGGAGCATGCCGGGCTTGGTGAGCGTGATGGTGCTGGCTTGGGCATCGACCTTCACAGCCTGCCAGTCCATGGCGGCCTTTGCGGTGGCGAGGCGTTCGGGCGGTGGGAGCTGCTTGCGGCTTTTCATGCTGCGCCACAGCCGCGTGAGATGCCCGCAAGTGATGTCGAAGGCTCCGTCGGTGAGCTGGGAGATTTCGAGTGAGCGGGTGATGAGCTCGACAAGTTCGGGGCTGGCTTTGAAGGGCTCGTTGGGCTTTGTCGCGTTCAGGCGGTTCAGCTCGGAATTGGGCTCGTAGTCGGAAAAGAGGCCGGTGAGATTTGAAACATGCGCGAAGGCATCCTCCGCGGCTTTTTCGGCGGTTTCGCGGTTTTCGGCGTGGAGGCTGAGGCGGAACTTCGTGGCCATTTGGACCGATTCGAAGTCGAAACGGGTCTCGATGGCAGAAAGGCACGAAAAGGACAGAAGGGATAGAAGGGACAGGAGTCCTTTGTGTCCCTTCCGTCGTTTTTGTCCCTTTGATGAAAGCATCAGCACTCGTAGGTTTTCAACGAGGCCACCTCGAATTTTGGCTTTCCACACTCCTCGGCGATCTCATTCAGTGCTTCCACCTCAGCGGTGGTGAAGAGGAGGCCGCCGGCTTTGGCGGTGTGGGCGGCGTTTTGGGCCTCGGGCTGGCCGGGGAGCATGCAGGCTTCGTTGCCATGGCCGAGGATGTCGTCGATCACGGCTTTGACGTTCTGCGCGAAGGTGCGGCCTTGAGCAAAACGGCCGCTGCTGATGGCATCGGGATGGATGACCTGGAAGTAGAAGCTGCTGGTGCGCTTTTCACCGGCGGGAAAAGGCTTCGATTTGATGTCGGGATGACCGCCGCCGCCGCGAAGGGTGGGCAGCGAGCCGCCGATCATGCCGCCCATGATTTCGATGAGGAGCGAGAGGCCGTAGCCTTTGTGAGCGCCGAAAGGAAGCAGCCAGGCGGCCTCGTTGGCATCAGTGGTGGGCTTGCCATCCTTGTCCACGGCGGCGCCGGGAGGCAGCGGTTTGCCTTCACGCTTGAGCTGCTGCACGCGGCCCATGGCGACGGTGGACGTGGCCCAGTCGATCACGACGGGGAAGCCGCAGGCGTCCTGCGTGGGGATGCCCCAGGAGTGCGGGTTCGTGCCGAGCACGGGGAATTTGCCACCAAAGGGAACGACCTCACCGAGGGTGGAGGTGCAGTTTGTGTAGGCGATGTAGCCTTTCTTGGCGGCGTCCATGACGTAGCCGCCGCCCCAGAGGTAGTGAAAGGCATTGTCCACGCTGACTTGGCCCACGCCGTATTTGTCGGCGAGCTCCATGCAGCGCTCCATGGCGCGGAAGGCCACGCTTTGACCAAGCTTCAGCTTGCCGTCCCACACTTCACTGGCGGCGAATTTCTTCTCGATGACCTCGATCTCGGCGCCGGGCTTGCAGCCGCCGGTGGCGCTGCCGAAGAGGTGGTCGAGGTGGAGGGCCTTGATGGCGTTGTGCGTGCGGATGCCATGCGCGGAGGCCATTTCGCAGAACCGCGCGGCGTCATCTGCCTCGGCGGCGGTGTAGCCGCGATGGAGGTAAGCGGCGCGGACGAGGTCGTTGTGGGCGGCGGTCGGGACGATGTGGTAGGTGGTGGGCATGGCGGGGTGGGTTGGTTTAAAGTTTCACGTTTCAAGTTTCAAGAGGGAGTTCGAGGTTGCCGCAGCTTCCGCGGGCCGCTAGCCTCGCGGCCCATGGAGCGATTTGTCTCGATCTTGGGTCTGGGTGCGTTTGTGGCGCTGGCGTGGCTGCTGTCGGAGAACCGTCGCCGCTTTCCCTGGCGCATCGTGACGAGCGGACTGGCGCTGCAGTTCCTCTTTGGATGGCTCATGCTGCGCACAAAGGGCGGCGAGACCTTCTTCGCGTGGCTGGACAAGGCTTTTCGCAAGCTGCTGAGCTTTGCCGATGAGGGCATGGTGTTTGTGTTTGGTAAAACGGACGCCCCGGTGGTGGCGATCATCATCACCGGGAGCATCATTCTCGTCTCCGCGCTGTCCTCGCTGCTGTATCACTTCGGCGTGCTGCAATGGGTCGTAAAAGGCGCGGCATGGGTGATGCGCCGCGTGATGCACACCAGCGGCAGTGAGACGCTCGCCGCGGCGGCAAACATCTTCATGGGCCAGACGGAGGCTCCGCTCGTGATCAAGCCCTACCTTTCCAAGATGACCCGCAGCGAGCTGATGTGCCTGATGGTCGGCGGCATGGCCACGATCGCGGGAGGCGTGCTGGCGGCCTATGTTTCGTTTGGCGTTTCTGCCGGGCACTTGCTCACCGCGAGTGTGATGAGTGCTCCTGCGGCCATGATGATGGCCAAGATCCTCCTGCCCGAGACGGAGACCAGCGAAACAGCCCACGGCGCGAACAAACCCATAGAACGCGAGACCGTGAATGCCATCGACGCGCTTTGTCATGGGGCCAGCGATGGCATGAAGCTCGCCATCAACGTGCTCGCGATGCTCGTGGCCTTTGTGGCCGTGGTGGCGCTGGCGAATTATTTGCTCTCGCTCGGCCTGCGCCTCTGCGGTCAAAGCGTGCCGCAGCCGCTGAACGTGGCACTGGGCTGGCTGAATGCTCCCTGCGCCTGGTTGATGGGCATCTCGTGGGATGAGTGCGGCAAGGCGGGTGCGCTTCTCGGTGAGCGGGTGGTTTTGAATGAATTCATCGCCTACATGCACCTCGCCGAGCAAAGCAAGGCGAGCACGCTCACAACACGCACCGTGGAGATCATGACCTACGCGCTGTGCGGCTTCGCGAACTTCGCCAGCATCGCCATCCAGATCGGCGGCATTGGCGCCCTTGTGCCGGAGCGTCGGGCGGATCTCGCGAAGCTCGGCTTCAAAGCCATGCTTGGCGGCCTGCTGGCTTGCTACTGCACGGCGTGTGTGGCGGGGCTGCTGATGCGGTGAATCAGCCGCGCTTCTTGCGTGCTTGATTTGAGCGTTCCACGGGCTTTTGGGATTGGCGGGAGCCCATGACGCGATGTGTCGTCTTGCGGATTTCACCACGTCCAGGGCTGCCATGGTCACCACGGGCACCGGGGTGCTCGATCGTATCAAGCGGGCCGGTGAGGGCCTTCTTGGGTGTCTTGATGATGGCGGTGACGCCGGTTGTGGCGCCCTTTTTCTTCTTCGCGGCCGAGACGGAGCTGGGTTTGGCTTTCATGAGTTCAGCAAACATCGGAACGCGGTCGCTGTCTTGCCGCCGCTTGCCGTTTACAGAGCGACAATTGCTCGCAGGCCTCTCACGGCATCGAGATCTCGCGTGCGAGACGCAGAAGAGCCTCGTTCATGGCTTTCACGCGGCTTTTCGCATCGGATGAATCGGGTGGCATCGGCACGTTGATGCGGAAAGCATGCTCCGCAGCCTCCGCTCCCGTCACAGGCTGCAGCCTCCATGCGCCGCGCAGCAGCATTTGGCCTGCCGTGTCGTTCTCGTACTGCGAGACACGCAACTCCAGCAGGTGGGTGTAATCGAGCGTGGTGAAGCGCTGCACCGGTTGAATGTTCATCGAGCCGGTGAGGCGGCTCAAATTGGCGGCGATGACGCGTGAGATGCCATCGTCGAGAGGCTCGGCCCAAAGGTCGATGTCACTCGTCACGAGCACGCCATCCCGACGGGTGACCAGCGGCTCGGCATCGAGGTAACCGGGCAGAGAAGCGCGATTCACGGCGATGGCGGGAGAGGCGGCTTTCAGCGGCCGATCTGTCGCAAGGGGCTCCAGTAGGTGGTGAACGGCCTTGTCCTTCACCGGCATCAACTGGCTGCATCCAGCACAAGCGAGCATCAACAGCAGGGTGCGGGTCTTCATGGCTTGCTCTCCTTGCCGAGAAGGAGCGAGTTGGGATTG
>JBJONJ010000067.1:0-8939 GCA_046051905.1 Verrucomicrobiota bacterium | reverse complement strand
CGATCTCGTCGATGACACCCGCATGAACGAGCTGCGGCGCGAGTTTCCCGATGCCATCGCCATCTCCGTGAAGACCGGCCTCGGCCTCGACGACCTCTTCCACCGCCTGCACGATTTCATGATCGACCGCGTCGTGCGCCTCGACCTCGATCTCCCGCTTGATCGCATGGACCTCGTGGCCCTCGCCCATCAGGAAGGCAAGGTTTTGAGCGAAGATTACGAAACCGGCCGCGCCCGCGTGCAGTGCGTAGTTCCCAAGCGGATCGAGAATCGCTATGTGGGCTACATCGTGTGAGCGTGCCTCACCGAACACCACGGCAACTCTACCGGCCAACCTTCATCCATCTCACGGCCTCCATGCCGCTCGCGAGCTCCCTGACCCGCACTTCCCAGGTGCCAGGATCATCATTCGACGCAAGATTGATCTCAGCCTCGAGGATGCCGTTTTTGGCGGTGTAGTAGCCACTACCCTCGGCGAGGTTGCCGTTCGCATCGCGAATTTCGAGACGCACGGGGATCACGGCTTTGACGGGGCCTTCTTGGGTGCTGGTGATGCGGGCAGAAAGCTTCGCCGCGTTGTGCAGCGTGGCGTTTTCCGGCACGGACAGCTCGATGCCGAGCAACGGTTTCGGCAGGATGACGAAAATGCGGCCATCGCAGGGCCCCAGTTCGACCGGCCAGCTCATCACACCATCGTCCCCACGTCTCGGCACGATGAAACGCGTGCCAGTGAGCTCATACACGTTCGCGGATTCGGCCTTCAGACTCACGATGCCTTTCGACGGCAGGCCGTTTTCCATCACCAGACCATGCTGGCCCACGTAGCTGCCGTATTCGCGATGATCGTTGATGACGAAAAGGTATGTCGCGTCGCCAAACTTCCGTGTGCGCACAATGATCTCGGGATTGTCGCACAAGGCCTTCTGTGGAAGCGAAAAGCCGCTGAGGGTCTTCGCCAGCTCGAGAACCTTGGTTTTGTCCTCCGCGGCTTTTTTCTCGCGTTTGAAGCTCTGGATGGTGAAGTCGGCCTTGAGGCCCGGGCAAAGGAATTCATCCGCGATGATCTTGCCGCCCTTCTTTTGCCAGTCGGCGATGCGGGCCACGACAGACTTCGTCAGCACATCGCAAAAAGGCATCACGAGCACTTTGCGACCACTGAGACCGCTTTTGAGCAGCGTTTCCTCGAAGAGGATATCTGTCTGCACATGCGCATGCTGCAAAGCGAGCCACACATCCGCCTCCCAGCCCATGTTCGAGCCGTAGCCGCCTCGTCGGGCAAACATCTGCGATGTGAAGCTCTCCAAAAACGCCACCTCGCTGCGTTCGTCCGGGATTTCCATCAACGTCGGCCCCAGCGGCTCGATCACGTCTTTGACGAGCTGCTTCAAAACCGGCGCGGTGTTCGGATTTGTGAAGCGATAGGCGCTCGGGCTGTCCGTCTGCACCAACGACTGCCAGCCGTGATACATGATGCCTTGGATCGGCCGCGAGATCTTCGTCCAAAGCGCTTCCTTCAAATGCATCGGCGCGATGGTGATGTAGGCGGCCTCCGGATCGTGATCTTCCCACGCCACGGGTGTAGGCGCGTTCGCCAGAACGCGAGTGGGTGCCGTTTGCGAACGATACCAAATGAGCTGCGTCATCTTCATCACTCGCTGATTTTTGCCTGTGGCAGCACTCATCGCGAAAAGCTGGTCCGCGCACATCCCGATGCGTTGTGGATCAGGATACGTGTAGGTCCAGTGCGAGATCACATCCACGCCGCCACCCGCACCGCTGATGCTCGGCTGGCGCACCGCCGGATCAAAGAAGGTCCAAACACGGCTGGTGCTGCTTTTCACGCCTTTGTGCAGCGCCGTATGCAGACCGTTCCAGCCATCGCCCACGGTCCAGAACCAGCGCAGATATTTCAAGATGGGATACTCATCCGCGATCACCCGATCCGCCGGAAAGTCCTTTAGCTTCGTCCAGTCCACGCCCCACTTCGCCGTGACCTCTGCCGGGATGTCCGTGCTGGCGAACTTCTTGTAAGCCTCCACATCCACCGTATTGAAGCTCACCTGGTTGTTGTCACGCACCTCCGTGTTGATCAGCGCGGTGGTGAAGGCCGGGTGATCGCCGTAGGCCTTGCCGATGCTCGCACCCACTGTTTGGAAAAACGGCGCAAACTCCGGTGTCGCTGCGGCGATGTCTTTTCGCGCATACGGCACGCCTTTTCGATCCACGCGCAGGTTTTTCGGGTCCACCTCCAACGTGTCATGCGGCGAGAGACTCGCCACGACCTCCAAACCATTCGCCAGCGCCTCATCGAGATAGCCACGATTCCGCGCGATGTATTCCGGCGATCCGGGCGGCAGTTGTTTTTTCTGCTGCCACATCTCGCCCGCATTCAGGGCGCTGAAGCCAATGAAATGGGTGAAACCGATATCCTTCAGCCTCGCGATCTCATCGCCACCACCACCCCACATGATCACCGGCATGCGCGGCGGCATGCGGGCGACGATTTGCAGCTTCGTGCTCTGCTCCGTGGCATAGTCGCCTGACTCAAACCGTGCCCGCAGCTCATAAGCGGCCGGTTTCAGCGCGGTGTTGAGCGAAAACTTCGCCGTGAAGCTCTTCCCGGCCACGAGATCCGGCACGATGAAGTTCTCCGTCTTGCCGCCGAGCGAGGCCTTGAGCGTCGCGGCCTTCATCACGTCCCGTTTGAGATTCGTGACGACGATGTCGATGGGCCGCGCCGTCTCCATGCGCTTCCAAACCGCTCGTGAAGCCACGATTTGCATCGCCACACGCTCAAAGCTCAACACACCGTCGCACACACGCACTTCATCGATCAAACCGGGAAAGCCGCCGTAATTGCTGCCGAGCCGATCACCGATGCTCAGCTCCTTTTTACCCGCCACCACGGCTCCAAAGCCCTCCAGCTTCGCGCCGCCGACTGCGGTGCCATTTCGATAAAAATTCCCCTCGCCCGCACCATCGTAAGTGAAGGCCACATGCTGCCACTCCTCGCCCATCTTGAACGGTAACGAGTAGATCGTTTTCGACTCCGCACCGAAGCCCAGCGTCACCCACATGCGCCGCAGACCTGCTTTGTCCGCCTCGCCGATCTGCCACTGGTAGTCCGTGTGATCGACATACTTTTTATCGAGCAAAAAGCAGCGCAGCTCCGGTTTGAACTCCGCCTTCGGCTTGATCCACATCTCCAACGTGAACGCCCCCTTCACCGGCAGCACACTCACCAACGCCGCATGCCGCTTATCCTCCACCGGAAACCCCGGAAACGACTCCAACCCGCCGCCGAAACGACCTTTCGGATTCAAGATCGCTCCATGGAGCTTCAGCGTGTCCGCCTTCTCAAAGCTCCAATGCCCCAGCACATGCTTCCCGGTCACGTCCTCGCCGCTGTAGCCCGTTTCCCAGGTTTCTTGAAGACCCAATGCGGAGCATGAAAGGCTGAGGAGACACGGAAGAAAGTAGCGGAATGACATGAATCAAGAAAAGCAGGCTGGAGCACCGGGTCTTTCATCGAAGCCGCATCACTTTCCGCCCGCTTGCGAAAAGGCAGGGCAGCCACTACTCTGCCCGCATGACTACACTCACTCTGGATATTCCTGATGCACTCACCGCCGAACTCGACGCGGCGGTGGAGGCTGGCTGGTTCGAAAGCCAAGCCGAGGCCGTTCGTGCGGCCATCCGCGACTTTCTGAACCATCGCAAACTGAGCTTGCAGGAGAAGCATCAGCTTTCGGACATCGAGTGGGCATTGGACGCCGCGAAAAAACGTTCATGAACATGGTGGTCACAGACACCGGGCCACTGCTGCATCTGCATCAAGCCGGAACCATGGACTTGACCGCTCAGCTCGGCACCGCCCATGTCACACGCCCACCGTTTGGCAGGAGCTCCAGCGCCACGCACCTGAATTTTCTTCACAAGGCATGCCTGCCTAGCTGCATCTGCACCAACCTTCCAGCAATGCCTTGGCGCAGGCTTCCCAGTGGCTCCATGCACGCGTTCTCGATGCCGGTGAGGCCGAGGCTCTGGCCTATGCGCATGAGATTCGGGCAGACCTTTTTCTGACCGATGATACAGCGGCCCGCACCCTGGGTGAGTCGTTGGGAATCCAAACGAGGGGTTCTTTAGGCGTGGTTCTATTTGCCGCTGCATCCGGTCATCTGGACGAAACGGCATCCACGAATGTCTTGTCCGCACTTGAGCAGCACTCGACACTTTGGATGTCTTCCAAAATCAGAACGACCGCACGGACTGCTCTGGCGCGAATATTTGGGCATTAACGCCGCTCCCACGCCTCAAACTCACCCGGCCGCAGCCGGTAGCGCATGATGCTTCCGGGATGCAGGGCGGAGAGTTCTTTTTGCACGACTTCGATGAACTGCGCCCGCTCGCCTGATGGCAAAGAGGCGGCGTGCTTGGTCAGCGCACGTTTCGTGGCAGCGGCGTTCATTTTGCCCAGCACGACGGCGCGGACGGCCTCGCCGATGACGGCGCGGTGCTTGAGGCGGAAGGGATCAGGATCGCCCAACGACTGACGCACGGCGGCGTAGCGGGCGCAGGAACGTTGATAAGCCCACACGAAGACATCGCGCAGGCATTCGACGCGGTTTTGCTCATACACGACGAGCGTGCCGTCCACATAGTCGGCCGATTCGACCTCGATGAAGGACAGCGGGCACAGATTATGCCGGATGAGCGGGATGTTCGCGGCGAGGCGGGAGACGCGTTTATTGACGTCCTCGAAGGGTTGCAAATACGGCAGATGCACCATGATGAAGAAGGCCTGCTCAAAGGGATCGAGAATGGCCTCCGCCTTGGCGAGAGCTTGGTCAAAGCGCTGCTCGATGCGCTGTGGCAGCTCCAGCGGATGAAACACGGTGCCGCTAATGCCGACGGCACGCTCCCGGAGGCGTCCGCAGGCCTCCGGCTCGCTCATGAGGTTGTCGGAGAGCAGAGCGTGCAGATTGCAGATGGTGTGGCGGTTGAAGCCGATGCCCTCGGCCTCCTCGGCGAGCATTTCGATGGCCGCCTTGTGATTGAGGATCATCTGCGTCTCGCGTGCGCTGTGACCTTCGCCGCTGGCACCGATTTCGAGCAGGCGCTGCGTTTCGAGCAGCGAGTAGGTGTTGCCTTCGAGGCGGCTGGAGTTCCAGGAAAGGTCCACCAGCAGGCGCTGGAGCACCTGGCGCAGGTAAGTGCCCGCCGGCAGCTCGGAGAGGCCCACCTGGCCTTGAGCGAGCAATTGCTTCCGTGTGGCCGCAGGCAGGTAAAAGGTCTTGTTCGGTTGGTAGGACTCCAAAAAGCGCCCCTGATAGCCCACCGGCGTGCGCTGGGTGAGAGGACGACGAATCAAGGCGCGGAGCTTCTGCGCCTCCGCGCCGAAAACAGTCGATGCGGACGATTTAGCGGACACGGAACGTGTTTCGGGCCGCAGCGTGCTTTTCGCCGGGAGGTGATAGCGGCGGGCTTTGGTCACACCTTCGGCAATGAGGCGTTTTTCGGCCACGAGACGCTCCAGCCGACGCTGAAGCGTGCGGGTGGAAAGACGCAGCTTCTTATGGCTGGCAAGGTCGCTGAAAGTCGCGCCCGCAGGCTGCTCCGCCACCACTTGGAGGATGGCGTCGAACTCGGGTCCAGAGATCTCGGTGGCGGAATCTGGCATAAAAGTGGCGGAATTGTGGCGGAATTAATTTCAGCCATTTACGAAGGCAAATGGCATAAAAGTGGCGGAATTGTGGCGGAATAATGGCGCAATTATCCAAATTCCGCCAGCGCCAAGTTTTACCCCGCCCACCGGGTGCTTTAACCCAATGCCGCCAGCACCTTCGCCACGCAGTTTTCGGCGGTGAGGCCGTGCTTGGTGCGGAGGATGGGGATGGTGCCGTGCTCGACGAACTCATCGGGCCAGCCGATGCGCACGACGGGGGTGCGGATAGCGGCATCGCTGAGATGCTCGATGACGCCGCAGCCGAAGCCGTTGCGCAGAACGTGGTCTTCGAGGGTGCAGATGACCTTCACCTTTTTGGCGTAGGACTCGATGCAGGCACCGTCGAGCGGCTTGATCCAGCGGGGATTGATGAGAGCGACGCTGAGGCCTTTGGCTTCGAGCTGCTTTTTCGCTTCCTCGGCCACGGGGAACATGTCACCGAGGGCGATGAGGGCCACATCGCTGCCATCAGCGACGACTTCGGCCTTGCCGATCTCCAGCAGCATGGGCTTGTCCTTCGGCGTGACGCCTGGGCCATTGCCACGCGGGTAGCGGATGGCGATGGGGCCTTTGTCGTAGTTCGCCATGGTCCAGAGCATATCGACGAACTCGTCCTCGTTCCGCGGCTGCATGTGAACGATGCCGGGCACGCCACGAAGGTAGGCGATGTCGAAAAGGCCGTGATGGGTGGGGCCGTCGTCACCGCTGAGGCCGCCACGATCCATGCAGAGGCGCACGGGGAGGTTTTGCAGCGCCATGTCATGCACGATCATGTCAAAGGCACGCTGCATGAAGGTGGAGTAGATGGTGAGGAAAGGCTTCACGCCGCTGGTGGCCATGCCGCAGGCGAAAAGTGCCGCGTGCTCCTCGGCGATGCCCACATCGAAGTAGCGCTCGGGGATCTCCTTTTTGAAAACGCTGAGGCCGGTGCCGCCGGGCATGGCTCCGGTGATGGCGACGATTTTTTTGTCCTCCTTCGCGAAGTCCGTGACCGTGCGGGCAAAGACCTGCGAGTAGGTGGGCTTGTTCGCCACCGGCGTCTCGCCGGTCTCGATGTTGTATTTGCCGAGGCCGTGGAACTTGCCGGGATCTTCGAGAGCCGGTTTGTAGCCGCGACCCTTCTCCGTGATGATGTGGAGGATGACAGGCTCGTCCTGCGTCTTGAGAAATTCGAAGGTCTGGATGAGCAGCGGGAGGTTGTGACCATCGATGGGGCCGTAGTAGCGGATGCCGAACTCATCAAAGAGCAGGCTGCGATTGGCCGGTGTGGCGCTTTGAGGCAGCAGGATGCCCTTGGCATGGTCTTCGGCCTTTTTGGCGAGCTTCCGCACGTCGTGGCCGAGCACGAACTCGACGAACTTGGCAGCCTTTTGATGCAGCGAGGCAAAGCCGGGGTGCGTGGCGATGGTGTTGAAGTATTTCGCGATGGCCCCGACGTTGCGGTCGATGGACCACTCGTTGTCGTTGAGCACGATGATGAGCTTCTTCGTGTGCGCGGCCACGTTGTTCATGGCCTCAAACACCGGGCCGCAGGTGAAGGCGGCATCACCCGCCACGCAGACGACGTGCTCGTCCGTGCCATTCAAATCGCGAGCCGTCGCCATGCCCAGCGCCGCGCCGAGGGCGGTGCCAGCGTGGCCGGCACCATAGCAATCGTGCTCGCTTTCCGTGCGGAGGCAGAAGCCATTGAGGCCTTCATACTGGCGGATGGTGCCGATCTTGCCCCAGCGGCCGGTAAGCATCTTGTGGACGTAGGCCTGGTGGGCCACATCGAACACGAAGCGATCTTTTGGCGTGTCGAAGACGCGGTGCATCGCGATGGAAAGCTCCACGACGCCGAGATTGGGCCCCAGATGGCCGCCGGTCTGGCTGAGGGTTTCGATGAGGGTGCGGCGGATTTTTTCAGCCAGCGCGGGAAGTTTCTCCGCAGGCAGGGCTTTCAGGTCAGCGGGCGAATGGATGGCGGGAAGGTCGGAGTCCACGAGGTCAGAAGTCGAAATAGTCAGATATCAAAAGAGGCGGATTTCGTCGCTCTCGGAGGCTTTGCGACGTTTGGGAGGAGACTGGCGTGCGGGAGAGGCATCTTCATCCTCGGTGGCGGCGTCCGCGTCGAAGGCGGAGGTGCTTGCCTTGCCGCTTTCGAGATCGGCGGAGATGAGTTCCACCCGGCGGCGGGCCCCATCCAGCCGCTGACGGCAGTTTTTCAGGAGGGAGATGCCCTCCTCGTAGCTACGGATCATCTCCTCCAAAGGCATGCGATCCGTCTCCATGGCACCGACGATCTCATCGAGACGCGACATGGCGTCCTCGAAAGACAGTTCCTGGGTTTGGGAGGCGGTTTGACTCATGGGGCGAGGGGCGCGGCAAGTATCAAAACCCCGCCCTTGTAGCAAGCGTTAAAACCAGGGGAAAAAGCCGCTCAGCGCCCGCCTGCAGCCTGCGCCTTCCGAATCACCGGTGCCAGCCACTTCGCGGTCTCGTCGGCGATGACGTTGTAGCCGGCGAGGTTTGGATGGCGGTCGCCGGCCCAGCCGGGGAGGTGGCCGAAGAGGCCATCGAGGCGGTTGTCGAGCACGACGACCTTCGGGTCGTTGGCCTCGGCAACGACGTAGGGCGTGGCGAGCGGACGGAGGTTTTCGGGGATTTTGGCGAGCGAGAAGCGGCGGTAGTTCAGCCCGTCGGGGTTCTTTTTGAGCTCGGCGAGGTAGCGCGGAGCGATGTCGAAGAGCGTGAGCTTTTCTTCGGCGGCGATCTGTTTGATGAGGGCGTTGATGTCCTCGTGCAGATTGTCGAGCGCATAAGGAATGGCGGTCATCGGGATGAGCATGGCCTTGGGGTGGTCTTGACGCAGGCGACCGAGCAACTCCCGAAAATCCTTGGGGAAGGCGGTTTTGAAGTCTTTGACCTTCGCGGCATCATTCAGCCCGTAGCGGATGAAGATGTAATCGGCCTGCGGCTTCGTCTTCACGGCTTTGTCGTAGCGGGTGTCGAGCAGACGACGGATGAATTCGCCACTGACGCCTTCGTTGTACACATCACAGGGCGATAGATCGCCCTCGGTGGCGAGTTTGACGCGGAGCATGTCCTCGAACTGCGGCTCGTCGGGCGCGAATTTCTTCGGAATGCTCGCCTCGGTGGTGCTATCGCCGAGGAGGATGATTTGCAGGCGCTTCTGGCCCGCCGTGGCATCACTGAAAGCAAAGGGCTGCCCGCC
>JBJONJ010000066.1:0-2901 GCA_046051905.1 Verrucomicrobiota bacterium | reverse complement strand
TCCATCAAGTGGCGCGAACTCTGCCACAGCCTGCTGGCCTCGAATGAGTTCGTGTTTCGTCTCTAACCTCCATCACCTGCATTCGCCATGAACTCACAGCTCACTCGCCGCCAAATCCTGCAGCGCACCGCCTGCGGCTTCGGTGCCCTCGCGTTGCAAGACATCGCCAGCGCGGCCTCGAATCCGCTCGCGGCTCGCATTCCCGGCATGATGCCGAAAGCCAAGCGCGTCATCTTCCTGTTCATGAGCGGTGGCCCTTCGCAGATGGATCTCTTCGATCCGAAGCCCTTCATCGAGCATAAACATGGGCAGAAGATCGACTCGCCGCTACGCAAAGAAGTCACGCAAATTGGCACGGATCAATTCCTCGCGTTGAAGGCGATGGCACCGGTGAGGCCACGTGGCCAGTCCGGCATGATGATCTCTGATTTGATGCCACACCTCGCCACAGTGGCAGACGATCTTTGCCTGTTGCGTGGTATGAACGCGGACAACCCACAGCACGCAGGCGCGACCTTGCAGTTTCACACCGGCACCTTTGCGGAAGTGCGTCCCTCCATGGGCGCATGGATCAGCTACGGCCTCGGCACGGAGAATATGAACCTGCCCAGCTTTGTCAGTATCCAGGGCGGCGGCGTGCGTGAATACGGCTCCGCCTTCCTGCCCGCGATTCATCAAGGCACCAAGCTCACCGTGCCACTGGACAGCAAAACATTGCCCGTGGAGAACCTCCGCAATGTCTCCGAAAACGACGCCATCCAGCGCCAGCGCATGGATTTCATGGCCCGCATGAACAAGCGTCTCGTCGGTGATCTGCATGGCGATGCGAACATGGAAGGCATGATCCAAAACATGGAACTCGCCGCGCGCATGCAGCTCACCACGCCTGCAATCGTGGACATCTCGAAGGAGAGCAAAGCCACGCTCGACCTCTACGGTGTCGGCGGCAAGGACACGAACACCTTTGGCCGCGCCTGCCTGCTCGCCCGCAAACTCAGCGAGGCAGGCGTGCGCTTCGTGCAAGTAAGCATCGGCGGCTGGGATCATCACGGTGACATACGCGGCAACCTCCCAAAACTCTGCTCTCAGACCGATCAACCCGTTGCCGCCTTGCTCAAAGACCTCAAATCACGCGGCCTTCTCGAAGACACGCTCGTGCTGTGGAGCGGCGAGTTTGGCCGCACCCCATGGAGCCAGGACCTTAGCGGCAAATCGCCCATCGACAAACACGGCCGCGAACACCAGCCCGAGAGCTTCTGCTCATGGATGGCCGGTGGCGGTGTCAAAGCCGGCCTCACCTACGGCGACACCGACGACATGGGCTACCGCGCCATCAACGGCAAGATCCACATCCACGATCTCCACGCCACCATGCTGCACCTCCTCGGCATTGATCACCTTAAGCTCACATCGCGCCACCTCGGCCGCGATTTCCGACTGACAGATGTCTATGGTGAGGTGGTGAAAGAGATCCTCGCGTGATGATCTCAAGCCGTCAGCGACAAAAAGATGGGAGAGAAAAATATCCATCTTTCTGGCGTCTCACATTCCTCGCGGCAGACAAGCAGTAAAAGTAGGTTGGGCTGTCTGGCCTCATTTCTCCGAATCAATCCAAAGAAGCGAAAGAAAGTCCATGCTCAAAGCTTTTATATATCTGCAAAAGCAAACATATATAGAAAATGGCAAACGCTCGCACCACAAAACGCAAGATCACTTCTTCTGTCCGTGATTCCGGTTTCAGCACGCCGAGCCTAGACCGCGCACTCGCAGTCATGCAGTGCATGGGCGGTCAGTCTTCAGGGCTCACGCTTTCGGAGATCGCGGCGAAGGTCGGCTTGTCCGTGAACTTTGTGTATCGCGTCACGCAGTCGCTGGTGGCGCACGGGTATGTGGTGCGGGATGCGGAGAAACGCTTCAGCATCGGGGCGCAGATGCTGGCGCTGTGCCAGCCGGTTGTGGATGATGTGCCGCTGGCGGAGGCCGCTCTGCCGGCGATGCGCTGGCTGAGCGAGCAGACGGGCGAGGCTGCGCATCTCGGCATCATCAGCGGCCATGAGGGCATCGTGCTGGAGCGCGTGATCGGGAAAGCGTTGATCAAGTTTTACGTCGAGCGCGGCACTCGCTTTCCGCTGCACACGAGCGGTCCTGGGAAGGTGATGCTGGCCTTCATGCCGGAGCCGGAGCGGGATGAAATCATCGCGGGCATGAAGTTTGAGCGTTTCCAGCCGTGGACGATTTCGAATCGCAAAGACTTCCTGAAATGTCTCGACGACGTGCGGAAGAAGGGCTGGGCCGTGGATGCAGGTGAGCATCTGGAGGGGCATCACTGCCTCGGCGCTCCCATTCTTGATGCCGATGGAAACGCCATTGCCAGCCTTTGGATCTCGGGACCTAGCCAGCGGCTTTCGGAGGAGCGGCTCGTGAAGCTCGCTCCGGTGGTGAAAAAAGCAGGCGCGATGGCCTCGACCGCACTCAACCCTGCCCACGCAAAAGCATGAAATCACTGATTCGTTCGATTTCTGGGCCGTTTCTGGCGCTGCCCATCCTTGCCACGGCGGCGGAGCCCGATGGCGCGGCGTTCTTTGAATCACGCATCCGGCCTGTGCTGGTGATGCACTGCTACGAATGCCACAGCGCGGAGAAGACCAAGGGCGGCCTGCGGCTGGACTATCGCGGCGGTTTTGAAAAGGGCGGGAAGAGTGGTGCGCTGGTGAATGCGATTGCGCCTGACAAGAGCCTGCTGTTGCAAGCCATCCGCCACGATTCAAAGGACCTGAAAATGCCGAAAGGAGCTGGCAAGCTGCCCGATAGTGTGATCGCGGACCTCACACGCTGGGTCAGCATGGGCCTGCCGGGTTTGTCCGAGAATCCGCCGAGCGCGCAAGCCGCTGCCACCGAAGA
>JBJONJ010000065.1:0-5567 GCA_046051905.1 Verrucomicrobiota bacterium | reverse complement strand
CGTCATGCCGGAGAGGTTCAGCGAGTCCATGTCCATCTCCGGGAGTTGCACATCCGCGGTGATGGACTGCACCGTCACTCGCGACATCGGTTTGTTCTTGAGCCACGGGCTCTTTTTCTGCCGCACCTTGTGCTCCAGGGCCTCCGAGGCCGCCTTCCCCTGCGGGCTGCCGCCAGGGAGGAAGTCCACCTGCTTGTCCATCACATGCCGTACGGTGATGAGGGCTCCGATGATCAAGATCAACGCGTGAATGCCCACGCTCACTCCGAGCGAGCTCGCGCCGATCTTCACCTTCCAATCCTCCCACCAGCGGCGCCGCTTCTCTTCGGAAGTCAGCGGCTCTTCAGGCTCAATCTCGGGTTTCGGCGGCTGAACGGCCTCCACCTTGTTCGTGGGTTCAGTCTCCTTCTCGCCAAAACTCACCGGAAGCGTTTCTACCCTGGTTTTGGATTCGCGCGACTTGGTCTTGGCAGGGGGGGCGGGTTTTGGAGCTGGAATCACCTCATCCAGTGCTTCGTCCTCGGGCACTTCGAACTTTTCGAGCGCACGCGGAGGCTGGATGTCGATCAATCGGATCTCCACCGATGGTGGCGGTGGCGCTTCTTCGACGATCAAAGCCTCGGGCTCCGGATCAGGCTCATGAACCATTTCCATTTCAGGCGCAGGCGCCTGCCTGGCCGGCTCGGACTCAGGAGCGGTTTCAGGAATCACCGGCGCAGGCACCTCGACGACCTGCCGGCTGCGCTGAAACTCATGCCACTTATCATCGCGGTCGATGAGATCATCATCCTCCACATCCGCCACCGTGGGCAGGGCGCTCAAATCAAGGTCTTGTCGGGCGTGGCGGCTCATTCGATGTTCAGGCGGCGACTTTCGAGGCAATCCGCCTGTGTTCAACGGACATTCTTCCCGGCTCGTTAGCCTTCGTTTTGATTCTGCGGATGATTCAAAGCAGCGGGATGAACAGCCGCGCGAAGCCGTTGCGCAGTTTTTCCAGGATTGGGGCGGCTTCGAGGGACTCTCGGGTGACTTCGCGGCTTTGGGAGCGTTTGTTCTGGAAGAGTTCGCGCAGGCGGGTGGCGAGGGCGCGGTCGTAGAAGCCGACGTTGAACTCGAAATTGAGGCGCAGGCTGCGCGGATCCCAGTTGGTGGAGCCGATGAAGCTCCACACACCGTCGATGAGGAAGACTTTCGTGTGATCAAAGGGCGGCGGTGATTCGAAGATGCGGCAGCCGGTCTGCAGCAGCTGCGCGTAGAGCGTCTGCGCGGCCCAGGAGACGAAGGGGATGTTGTTCTGCGCCGGGGTGACGATACGCACCTTCACCCCGCGCATGGAAGCGAGCCGCAGGGCGGCGATGAGCACCGGCGTGGGCAGGAAATAAGGCGTGGCGATGAGGATCTCGTGCTTGGCGGCATTGATGGCGGCAAAAAATGCGGTGGGCATGACCTCCAGGTCCTCATCCGGTCCGTCCACGATGCCAATGGCACTGGCCGTGCCGCATTCTTCCAGATGCGGGAACCATTTCACCCCTTCCAGCGTCTCAGCGGAGCAGAAGGCCCAGTCCTCGACGAACACCCGCTGGATCTGCGCCACGATGGGGCCGGTAATTTCAAAGTGCAGATCCTGCACGGGATGCTCAGGGGTTTGCCGCAGCATGTTACCCTGCCGGATGTTCATGCCGCCGGTGAAGGCGGTGATGCCGTCCACGACCATCATCTTGCGGTGGTTCCGCAGATTCATGGTGATGAGGCGGAGAAGGAAATGGTTCGGCATGAAGCGCCGAGCTTTCACGCCCATCTGCTGCAGCGCCTCGATCACCGGCGGCCAGGAGTAGCGGGTGCCGGCATCGTCCACCATCACACGCACCTCCACACCGCGCTTCATGGCGGCGGTCAGTTCGGCGGTGAACTCGCTTCCGATGCCCAGCGCCTCAAAAATATAGCTGGCGAGCGAGACGCTTTCTTTCGCGCCGCGGATGGCGTCCAGCATGCGCGGCATGGCCTCCTCGCCATTGATGAGCGGCGTGACGGTGTTGCCATTCGTAAAACAGAAGCGGGAGATCTTGTCGAGCGTGACGGCGAGCTGCTGATGATCGCGGGCCTCTTCGCTGTCCGGCGGAAATGGCAGCGGGTTTTCTGGCACGGGATCGTGCCATGGCTCGTGGTACTCCCGGCGGTAGTGCCGGCCGCGGCGCCGGAGGATGTTGATGCCAAAAAACAGATACAACACCGGAGCGAGTAGTGGCGAGAGCACGACGAGCGCCGCCCAGAAGGCCGCGGAACGGTAATCTCGATGCCGCAACAGGATGTGCGAGAGCGCGGCGATGCCGCCGAGGATCGAAATCGCGGCCACAAGCCAGCCCCAGTGGATGATAAGCGCCAACATGCCTTCACTGTGGAGCCGTCCGCTCATTTGCCAAGCTTCACGGAGCTACCACGTCCTGCATCGCCCAGCTCAGGCGGTGATGCCCCCGCTCTTCGCATGCGATTGGCTGCGACGATCACCCTCGGGCCCGATGAGGTTCAATCCGCAGAATCAACGCGAAGGAATGTCAGGTCAGCGCAGCGAGATTTTCAGATGGGTGGACAGATATTCCTCGAGTGCGGCGGCGCATGCACGGGCAAATTTCAGGCGGTTATCCGGCGTGTCACGGATGCGGCTGCGGTTCGCCTCGAGCTGAAAACCCGTCCTCAAGCCCTGGCAATGCGTGGCCACCGTGTAGCCGCCCTTGAAGTAAGGCTCGTCCGGCACCGGCATCTGCGGACTCGGCGTGCTGCGATAGCCACGCGCCGCGAGCAGAGCGCCCATGCTCCGCGGACCATGCAACAGCTCAGCGTAGCTAAGACCGGACTTTGTCATCAGCAGGGCCAGGCTCCCCTTCTCGATGAACTCCGCCGCGTTCACCACCGCCGCCGGCTTTGCGAGGTCCGCCGGTGCATGCAGATAGCCCAGTTCCACCCGCTCCCCCTGGTGGCTCTGTCCGTGCATGTCGATGAGGAAGGCGATGCCATGCTGCTTCACGGCAGCCTCGCAGGCCTTCTCGATGAAGGCGTGATACTCCTCCCAAGCCTGGATGGCATCCGGGCTGCCCTGCGCGGCTTCCTTCACCTCGCGGTTTGGGTCGAGCTTGATGCGGTGCAGATGGCTCAACACCAGATAAGGACGATGCCCGCCGAGTTTTTCGATCTCATCGGCCACGAGGCGCGTGAGCTCCTGCGTGTAGGCATCCGCTCCGGTGACACCGTAAGCGCGGTCAGGAATGCCAGCGGGCTTCAGTGCCCCGCCATGAGGCGAACACAGGATGAGCGGCAAATCGCCCGCCACATACTCGACATACTTCTTCGTCCCGAACTCGCCCGCCCGCACCTGGACGGAAACCAGCATGAGGCTGTGGACCAGCAACAGGAAGGCGGCACGTTTCATGGGTTACTTACCTTTGAAGAAGCCGCGCTGCTTCTCGCTGATAGGCAGCCCGAGGCGTTCCATCACTTGCAGCATGTCCTCCCACACCTGGCGCTTCGCCTGCATGCCGCCATTCATCTTTTCCTCCCGCAGGATGTAGCTCGGGTGGTAGGTGACCATGATGGGCGTGCCCTGAAACTCATGAAACTGGCCCCGCAGCTTGCCGACGGAACCCTCGATGCCAAGCCCCTTCGACGCGGTGGCCCCCAGCGCCACGATGACCTGCGGCCGCAGGATGTCGATCTCCGTGAGCACGAAGGGCAGGCACGCCGCCATCTCCTGATCGGTAGGCGGTCGGTTGCCGTTGCCCTGGTTTTCCATCGCGGGCCGGAACTTACAGATGTTACTGATGTACACCTGCGACCGCTCGAGCCCCATAGCCTTGAGGATGCCGGTGAGTTTTTGCCCAGCCGGGCCCACAAACGGCTCGCGTTGCCGCTCCTCTTCCGCTCCGGGCGCCTCGCCGATGAGCATCAACTTCGCATTCGGATCGCCCACAGCAAAAACCATCGTCTGGCGCAGCGAGCCGAGCTGGCGAGCAGGCTCCCACGTCTCCGCCATGGCGATGAGCGAGGCGACTTTTTCCGCATTGGTATCGCCCGTGGGTGTGAGCTGATTCACGCGAGCCGGATCCGGCTGCGAAGTCTTTTCGACAACCTCGCGAGCTACTGCTGGCGCTGCAACCTTCGGCTCCACACGCCCCGGCCCCACAGACCTCCCAAACACCCCAGGCCGCAGCAGCACATGCGTCTCGCCTTTGGACTGGCGGTGCAAAAGGTGATCGCGAAGAAGAGCAGCAGCGGCGGACATGGTTGGAATGACGAAATCAGAATGTCGAATGAGGAATGAATGTCGAAGCCTGAATGACGAAATTCCACCGTGAGCCGTTCGTCATTCGCCATTCTGGTTTCGTCATTTGCCCACTCCGCCAGCTCTCAGGCCCGATTCTTGTTCAGCCTCATATCCATCCAGACGGCCAAAATCAGCACCGCGCCGCGGGCGATGAATTTGTGCTCCGGCTGTAGCGACATCAGCGTCATGCCATTGATGAGCGCCGTCATGATCATGGCACCCAGCAGCACGCCGAGCACCGTGCCGCGCCCGCCGCGCAGACTCACACCACCGATCACGCACGCGGCCACGGCATCCAGCTCCATCAGCTCGCCCACCGTGGTGGTCGAGGAGCCAGCGTAAGCCGTTTGCATGAAGCCGGTGATGGCCACGATGCCGCCCATGCAGCCAAACGCAGCGATGACCGCCCGGTTCACCGGCACGCCGGAAACCAGCGCCGCCTCCGCATTGCCACCGATGGCGTAAAGATGCCGCCCCAGCGCCGTGTGCTGCGTGATCACATAGACCACAAAGCTTACCACACCCAAAATCAGCGAGGGCAGCGGGATGCCACGGAATTGACCCGTGACGAGCACAAACAAGGCGATGGCCTGCGCCGCGATGAAAAGCCGCAGAAACATCATCTCCGCACTGTCGGCCTCCAAACCATGTTCGAGCCGTTTTTTCCTCGCCAGCACCTGCGTGACGACCAGCGCCACCACGAGCACCAGCGCCAGCGCCCAGCCCAGCGAGGTCGGCAGGTAGTAGGTGGTGAGCAGCGAGTAGGCATTCGTCTTGCCACCGGGTGCCACGGGCACGGTGGCGTTGTCGATGACCTGCCAGAACAGCCCTTTGAAGATCAAAAGCGCGCCCAGCGTGACGATGAAGCTCGGCATCCGTTCCTTCACGATAAAAGCCCCCATGCCCAGCCAGATCAAAACACCCGCCAGCAAGCCCAAAGCCAGCGCCACCGGTGCCGGAAGCTCATAACGAAACACCAGCACGCTCGCGATGCCGCCCAGCAGCCCCACCCCGCTACCCGCAGAAAGGTCGATGTGCCCCGGCAGGATGATCAGCAGCATGCCCATCGCCAGCGTGGCGGTGATCGAGAGCTCGACCATGAGGTTTGAGAGGTTTCGAGCACTCAAAAACGCCGGTGCCGCCACGGCAAAAAACGCCATCACGGCCAGCAGAGCCAAAGGAATGGAAAAATCTCGAAGCGAAAGCCGCGGTCGGGTCATGCCGCGAGACTAGAGAAAGCCCGCGCCGGTTC
>JBJONJ010000064.1:0-5386 GCA_046051905.1 Verrucomicrobiota bacterium | reverse complement strand
TTTTTCCACAACACATCGAAGACGACATATTTCACGCTCACCTCGCTCGGCAGGAAAAAATCGGCCTGATCGCGTCTGCCGAGCCGTTTTTGCAGATCGAAAAAGGTGAGTTTTTTGCCCTCGGCATGCGCGATGATCTCGCCATCGAAAATGACTTCGTCGCTCAAAAGCCGCATCGCGGCACCAACCTCCGGAAACTGACTGGAGATGGGTTTGAGGTCGCGAGTGAAGATTTCCACGCGATCCGCGCTGCGATGCACCTGGGCGCGAATGCCGTCGAATTTGTCCTCCAGCCACACTTGAGTGCCGGTGAGCCGTTCGCGGATGGCCTGCGCCGTTTCTTCCGGCGAGGCAAGCATGACCTTGATGGGCACAAACAGCCTCGGCGTGGCTTCGTGGAGCTTGTGAGCCTTTGCGAGCAAGGCGGCGGCACTCAAATCGCCGCAGAGCATCGCCGCCTCGCGCACGTCATCGGCCTTCGCACCGAACGCAGCGGCCACCGCTTCCTCGATGAGGCCTTCTTTCGAGCCCATGCGCAGTTCGCCAGTGAGCAAACGCACCAGCCAGGAGCCCGCGGAGGCGCTGAGGCCTTGCAGCCGGGCTTTGAGCAAGCTCACGCGGGCCACCTGGCTGCTCGCGTGTCGCAATAGATCGAAAAGCGCCGCCACCTGCTCCAGATCGCATGTCTCCGGCGTGAGCGTCGCACGCTGCAAAACGAGAAACGCCGTGCGCCCCGCATCCGCCTGCGAACGCGAGATCGCGCGATACTCGGCCTCATTCAGCCCGCTGAGCTCCATCAGTGCTCGTTTAATCAAGGCCCAGCCGGTGTTCAACGCTCCCTCGCCCGTGCTGCCACTCGAAAACAGCGCCGCGAGCTTCAATTCGCCCTCATCGAGCCCGCGCAAAAAGCCCGAGAGCAATTCCACCTTCTTCAATCGCGACGAAACCCCCGCCGTCGCCGCACAAACCCGCGCCCACTCGACAAAACGGCCTTCTCCCCAGGCATCGTCCTCCGACTGAGCACTAAGAACTGAGCACTGAGCACTTGGAATCGACAGCTCGAGCTGATCACTTCCCTCCAACGTCCACGCCTCCACGCCTCGCGTCCGCAATTCAGCCGCAAACTCCCGCGTGTAACCATGCACGAGCCACACGCGACGCGGCTTCACGAGTTCCACTGTTTCAAGCAACTCCGGATGATCGGCATGATCGCTGAGCGGAAAGACCTCATCGACTTGATAACGGAACTTCGCGCCGGGTGTAAGCGCCCAGCCGCTGAGCATCGCGGTGCGGCAGACCTTGAGTTTTTTCAGCGCGAGCGACTTGCCGTTGCTCGGCGGGAAGATGAGCGCATGGCCGTGGGCATCCGCGGCATCGAAAAGCCGGAACTGCGGCAGTTTACCGAGCAGCGGTGCGACGGCGCGGGTCATGTCCCACACGGATTTGTGCAGCATGACTGGATGACCGACCTCGGCGAGAGCGCAGAGGATTTCCTGCGCCTTGCCGAGCGAGTAGCCGAGCAGCACGGGGATGCCGCCGTCTTCGATCGTCTCCTGCACCCACTTCAGCACCTGCGCGACGATTTGCGGCACCGGCGGAAAGGCAAACTGCGGCAGCCCAAACGTGCACTCCATGATGAGCGTGTCAGCGTGCAGCAGCTCGCAGCGTTCGGAGCTGAGGCCCTGGCGCAGTTTGTAGTCGCCGGTGTAGAGCAGCGTGGCGCCGTCCGCCTTGCGCGTGAGGTGCAGCATGGCGGAGCCGATGATATGACCCGCGGGCAGCAACCGCAGCTCCCAGCCCTCCCATTCGATGACCTCACGCAGCGGCAGCGCCCGCACCTCGCCCTCGTTTTTGAAGCCGTAGCGCTTTTTCATGAGGTCGCGGGTCACCTCGGAGCAAAACGTCATCTCATGCTGCGCCACGTGGTCCGCATGCGCATGCGAGATGAAGGCCCGCTTCACGCCAAAGTGCGGGTCGAGCCACAAATCCGCCTCCGGGAGGTAAATCCCGTGTCGGTGGACGACTTCGATGAGCGGTGGAGGCATGTGACAAGATTCGATCTACGCCTGCGGACCTTGTTTGGAACCCGATTTCTCGGCCGGATGCGGTTTGAGCACAGGCAGCCTTGAACGCGGTGCAATCCTCCCCATCGTGCGCGGCCTATGGCGAGCAACTACGGCACTCTTTTCCGCATCAGCACCTGGGGCGAATCCCACGGCCCCGGCGTCGGCGTCGTCGTGGATGGCTGCCCACCGCTCATTCCGCTGACCGTGGAGGACATCCAGCACGAGCTGAACCGCCGCCGCCCCGGCCAGAGCAAGATCGTCACGCCCCGCAAAGAGGACGACAGTGCCGAGATCCTCTCCGGCGTGCTCGATGGAAAGACGCTCGGCTCCCCCATCGGCATCTTCGTGCGAAACACCGATCAGCGCCCCTCCGCCTACACGGAGATGCAGCAGGCCTACCGCCCCAGCCATGCCGATTACACTTACGATGCCAAGTATGGCATCCGCGCCGTCTCCGGTGGCGGACGCTCCAGCGCCCGCGAGACCATCGGCCGCGTGGCCGCCGGAGCCATCGCACGGAAGGTGCTTCAGCATTCGATTTCAGGCTACGAGGCCCTCGCCTATGTGAAAACCGTGCAGCACCTCCACGCCGAGGTGCCCACCGGTTCGGCACTCACTTCTGAGCTCATCGAATCCAACATCGTTCGCACCTGCGATCCCGTGGCCGCGGAAAAGATGATCGAACTCATCGAAGCTATCCGCCGCGAGGGCAACAGCGTCGGTGGCGTGATCGAGTGCGTCGTGCGCGGCGTGCCCCCGGGGCTTGGCGAGCCGGTTTTTGATCGCCTGGAGGCAGATCTGGCCAAGGCCATGCTCAGCCTGCCGGCCACGAAGGGTTTTGAAATCGGCAGCGGCTTCGCGGGCACCACGATGACCGGTTTGGAGCACAACGACGAATTCTACATGGATGGCAAAAACGTCCGCACCCGCACGAACCGCAGCGGCGGCGTGCAGGGCGGCATCAGCAACGGCGAGGAGATCGTCTTCCGCGTGGCCTTCAAGCCCACCGCCACCGTGCTCCGCGAGCAAAAAACCGTCACCAACACCGGTGAGGACACCACCCTCTCCGCCCGCGGTCGCCATGACCCCTGCGTGTTACCGCGCGCCGTGCCAATGGTCGAGGCCATGGTCCACCTCGTGATGGCAGACCACTTCCTGCGTCAGCGGGCGATGCGAGGCTGAGCCTCACGCACGCCGCGATAGCGTCCACTTCGGCACGCAGCCTTCATGCGCTTGTGAAACGGTCGCGGCGAAATCGGCGAGGTAGCCGAAGGGATGGGACACTTCGACCGGATCGGCTTTTCGGGCATCGAGATCGGCTTTGACCTCGATGGTGCCTTTCAGCAGGTCGAACTCGATTTCATCGTCATCTTGCACTTTGGCGATGGGGCCGCCCAAAACGGCCTCCGGGGTGCAATGCACACCCACCGCGCCGGCGGAGACGCCGGACACACGGCCATCGGTGATGAGGGCCACCTTGCCATACAGCTCCGGCACGGCGAGCGCGGCGCTGGCGACGTGCATTTCCGGCATGCCGAGTGCCACGGGGCCGCTGCCGCGAATGATGACGATGTGGCCGGGCTTGATTCGACCCTGCGCAGCGGCCTCGAAGACGCCCTTGCTGCTCTCGAAGCAGATCGCACGACCGGCGAAGCGCGGTTCTTTGAGCGAGGACACTTTGAAGACCATGCCGTGCGGCGCGATGTTGCCAAAGCACACCTGGATGTCGGCATACTCTTTGAAGGGCTTGTCATGCGGCGCGATGAGGGCGTTCGGAAACGGCACCGCCTTCGCGTTGGCGAGATTTTCGGCGAAAGTGCGGCCAGTGACGGTCAGGCACGAGCCGTCGAATAGTCCGGCATCAAAGATGTGCTTCAAAAGCATCGTGGTGCCACCGAGTCGATGCAGATCGACCATGGTGCCGCGGCCGCGCGGCGCAAAGCTGCACAGCACGGGCACTTTGCGGCAGATCGCCTGCACATCGCGCAGCGTGAAGTCCACACCGGCCTCGCGGGCGACCGCCAGCAGGTGGATGACGCCATTTGTGCTGCCGCCGATGGCCGCGATGGCCGTCATGGCATTGGTGAGCGACTGCTTCGTGATAATGTCGCGCGGACGGATGTTCTTTTCGAGAAGGTTCCGCACGGCTTTGCCGACGCGGAGGCATTCCTCACGCTTTCCGGCCTCGATGGCGGGCATGGACGAGGTGTCTGGCAGGCTGAGGCCCATCGCTTCGAGCGTGATGCCCCAGGTATTAAAAGAAGCCGCGATGCCGCAACCGCCTGGGCCAGGGCAGGCTGTGCGGATGATCTGCTCGCTCTCGTCCCAGCTCATCGTGCCCTGCGCTTCCTTCGCGGCGGCATCATAGACATCCAGGATGCTCGTGGACTGCCCTTTGTGGCAGCCGGGCATGATGCTGCCGCCATTGACGATGAGCCCCGGGAAGTTCGTGCGGGCCAGCGCCATCGCGAAGGCCGGTCCATTCTTGTCGCAATGATGCAGGCCGATCATCGCATCGTAGCTGTGTGCCGTGCAGATCATCTCCGCGCCGTTCGCCATCAGATTGCGTGAGCAAAGCGAGGCCGCGCCGCCGATGTTGCCCTGCGTGATGTTGTCGCTCGCTGGTGAGACACCAAACGGGAAGCCGACCATGCCCGCCTCCGCGCAGCCCTGAGCGAGGAGCTTCGCCAGCTCGTGCGCATGCACGTTGCAGATGTTTCCATCGAGCAGCGGCGTCCCGATGCCGACCTGCGCCTTGTTGAAGTCCTCCTCTTTGAAGCCGAGGCCCCAAAAGAAGGCCGTAATGCCGCGCTGCCAGCCGCGGGTGACGTTATGCGAGTTCCAGTTGAGGGAAGGTTGGTCTGCCATGAGGCCGCTGAGGCTAGCGAGCACGCCACGTGACGGCAAAAAGAAAAGCTCCCGGCCTGCGAACAGACCGGGAGCGTCCCAACCAATGGGATCAGAGAGAAGCGGGAGAACCAGTCCCGCGACGAAATTAGAAGGCGAGACTCACCTTGGCACCCCAGTAGATCTCGTTGTGCTCAGTCAGGTTGAGCGAAGAACGAAGGTCGAGGCTGTGGTTCCAAGCCACATAGGGCGTGAAGGTGGCGCTCTTGGTGAGTTTCACTGGAGCGGCAACGGACACTAGCAAGTGGGTGAAACCGGAGGTGTTGGTATTGAAGGGGACCTGGCCATTCAGATGCGTGAGAACGGCAGATTGATGACCAGTGTAGTAATCAATGCCATAGCCCGTCTGGAGAGAAGGGACGATGCTCAGCCAATCGGTGACCGCGAGGGTATAATCAGCACCTGCCTGGAAG
>JBJONJ010000063.1:0-13900 GCA_046051905.1 Verrucomicrobiota bacterium | reverse complement strand
CCACGCAGGATATGAGCCCCTACGGGCTACAGGACATGGCGGGCAATGTGCAGGAGTGGACGGCCAGCGAGAGTAAGGACGCCTCCTGGCCTGAGCATCCCGAGTTCCCCGATGTGCGTGTGCCTGTGGCCCGCGGCGGCCACTATGGTCTCAAATCGAACGACCAGCTCCTAACCGCCCGTCTCTTCCCCGAATCCGCCCTCGAAAGCGCCCCCGCGCGCGGCTTCCGCACCGTAAGGGATGCCGCGCCATGAAGCGTGTGACGGCTCCGTCGCCCTGCTTGGCGACCATCACTTGGAGTCTTCCTTCCGCTCCACCTTGATCGTTGGCACCTTCTCCGTGAGCTTCGACATGAAGTCAGTGATCAAGTTGCCGTTCATCTCCTTCATGTGGCGCAGTGAAAGGCCCACGATGAAGGCGCAGATGAAGAGGCCGATCACGATGGCGGCGGTCATGCAGCCGGAGCCAGTGGTGTCCGGATACTCGCCGGGCGTGCCGCGGCTGTAGGCGCGTCGGACCGGGCTGAGCGGCGCACGGGCTGCGGCTCTATGAGGGGATGGCGGCTCGATGATCTGTTTTTCGGGTGCAGGCAGAGGAGCGGCTTTTTTCACGGGCTCTGCAGCGGGCACCTTGGCCTTGATCTGCTCCAGGCTTGGCGGCTCGCCAGCGTAGAAAACAGCCTGTACATCACCGAAGCCGATGCGGTCACCATCTTTGAGCCTGGCCTCTTCCACCTCCGCACCGTTCACGCGGGTGCCGTTGCTCGAGCCGAGATCCTGCACGTAGAAGCCATCGCCGGACTGCTTGATGACCGCGTGGCGGCCCGAGGAGGAGGGGCAGGTGAGCACCACCTCATTGTCTGGATGGCGGCCGATGGCCGTGCTCCCGGTTTCGAGACGTTGGACCTTGGTGGAGTCATTCTCCATGTAAAATACGACAGCGGCCATGAGAGCGTTTGGGGGCTTTAGATAAACTTACTTTCGAGGGCGGGCGACAGAGGTCACCGCACTCAGCGGGACACAATCTTGGGATTTTCGGGATGCAAGGGCGGTGTTCGCGTGTGAAGGTGATTTCCAAGGCCGTTTTTTGTGCGGCAAAACACCGCGTATGCCTCCCATGAAGCTTTTCATCACCACCCTGGTCCGCTCCCTGGCTCTCTGCACCGCGCTTTGGCTGACGGCCGCCCCGCTCGCCGCGGCGGATATGGAGGCGGCGCAAGCCACCGCGCTGCGCCTCGTGCCGCGGCAGGAAAAGGACGGCTACGAGTTCCGCTCGGAGCTGTGGACGAACGAGCTGGCTCCTGATGTGGGCCGCGCGGTGCGCATGCAGCTTTTCAAAGGCAACGAATATGCCTTCTGTATCGCCGTGCCGGACAAGTCGGGCGTGGCGATCACCGCGGCAGTGCTTGATTTTGAAGGCAAGCCGGGCGGTGAACTGTTGCCGGTGAAGGATGGCTGGGGCTTGGTGCTCTTCTACAAGCCAAAAAAAACTGGTCAGTATGTCGTGGCCGTTCGCCAGACGGATGACGGAAAGAAAATGAAGACCTCGTGCGCGATGGTCACGGGCTGGAAGTAGCCCAGCTCAGGACAGCGAAGGCGCGAGTGTCATGCCGTCTCGTAGGTCAGCGAGCTGCTGCTTCAGCGTGGCGATCTTGTCACGGTGATTTTGCTCGTCGGCAGCCGCGCGTTTGAGCCGTGCCTCGGCCAGCGAGGCTTGCTCCTGGAGTAGGCGCAGCCTATCCTCCTGCTCACGCACCGCGGGATCGGTCTCAGGTTTAGAGCGGGCCATCTTTTCGAGCCGTTCACGTTCCTCCTTGAGAAGCTTGACGCGGCTTTCCTCACGCAGCGCGGCCTCGCGCAGTTTGGCAAGGCGGCCTTGGAGGGCGGTCTCGGATGCGGAAGATTCTTTGGCGGCAGGTTCAGTAAATGAAACGAGCGCGGAGGCGCTTTCGACCTTCGGTGGGCGAATGGATGCGATCACCGAGGGCTGCGTTTTCAGAACCGCGAGCTTGTTGAGCAACTGACGAAGGCCCGCGCCGACGATGTCGATCTCGTTGCGACAGTTCCGCTCCTCCAGCGAGTCGGGCTCGAGGTCGTCGAGGCGTTCGCGGGCCTTGCGGAATCGCTCGGTCCATTGCTGAGTTTGAATGAGCAGGTCCTCTGCGGCGGTGAGTTCCTGCTGCGCGGCGCTGACGAGGCCGGCGAGATGGGCCAGTTGCTCGTTTTGCCAGGCTTCTGTCCTCACGGCTCGTGCCTCCGACTCGGCGAGCATGGCAATCCAAGCGCGGAGGTCGCTTTCCTGCTGGGTCTGTGTGGCGAGAAGGTTTTGCAGCTCGTTCTGGCGCGAGGTTAGCGTTTCGAGCGTCGATTGAAGGCCGGCGGCATGGGCCGCGCCATCTCGGATTGCGTTTTGCAGGTCCTCCAGCACTTGGGAGCCGTCAGAGACCTCGGCGTTCAATTGTCGCAATCGTGACTCCGTATTCGCAGCGGCGGAGAGCATTTCCTCGTAGCGCACCTGCGCGTCGGCTTCCTCCCTTTGCAGGGCCACGAGCTGCTCGCTGGTCTGGGTGAGCCGGGTGGTGGAGAAGGAGAGCTTCTGAAGGATGGATTCGAGCTTCTTCTCGGTCGTTTGTAGTTCCTGAGCGCGGGATTCGGCCTGCGGTTGGATCTCGGCGAGACGCCGGCTTTGAGCCTCGAGTTGGGACTGGGTCGTGTCGAGGCTGGAGCGTGCCTTTGCCAGTTCGGCGAGGGTGAATTGTAGATCGCGGCTGGAGGCTTCGAGGGCCTTGCGGGTCTCGGCGGTCCGCTCATCTGCCTTGGCGAACCATTCATTGTATTCCCGCCGCCTGGCTTCGGTCTCCTTCAACTCGCGTCTGCCCGTGCCGAGGCACTGCTCGGTCATGGCGATCTCACATTGCATCATGTTCAGCCGGTCTCGATCACGCGTAAGCTGCTGCAAAACGTCCGTGTGCTCGCTGCGCAGGGCGGTGAGCTTTTTGTACGTGCTGATGATCTCCTGCTTGTTGCTGGCGAGGCGGCCGCTCGTTTCAGCGTCCTCCTGCTGAGCGGCCTCCAGATCCTGGCGGATGCAGGCAAGCTGCTGCGACATCGTGCCGAGATCCCGCTCCGTGTTCACGAGCTCCGCCTGCACCCTGGCGAGACGTGGCAAATCCTGCTGAAGTGCGGCGAGGGCGTTCTCGCGTTGCTGTTCTGCCTTCGCACGGCCTTCGACGGCCTGGCGGATGGCATTTTCCAGCTCATCCCGCTCGGCGCGGAGGCGCTGCACGGTCGCATCGGCCTCGGCGAGTGCCGCAGTGCGGCGTGCCTGCTCGCTGTCGAGGCTGGCCACATCGGCTTCGAGGCGGTTGCGCTTCGATTCAAGCTCATTGCAAATGACACGGCCTTGATGCTGCGCCTCGGTGAGCTTTTGCAGCTCCTGCTGAATGTCGCCGTGACGTGCGAGGCACTGCAAACGATCCGCGGAGACCTTCACGATCTCCTCGCGCCAGCTCGCGGCGCGTGTCTCATCGGCAGCGATCTGGCGGCGCACCTGATCAGCATCGGTTTCGAGTCGCTTCATGTCCTCGCTCAGCCTCTCCAGCCGGCGCTCAGTCTCCTGACGCTGGGCTTCGAGCCGCTCGACGATCTCCCGGGCCTCCATCTCCGCCCGCTCGGTCTCGTCGTGGCGGATGGTGAAGGTGCGCAGTCTTTCCTCGACCGCGGCCTGGGCATCGAGCGCGGCACGTCGCTTAGCCTCGGCCTCAAAGGTCGCAGAGCGAATGGCTTCGAGGTGGCCGGTCAATTCACGGGCATGAGCCTCTTGAGCTTCCGTGCTCACCGCGGCCTGCATCGAGCGGGTGCCCATCATCGCCAGCTCCTGCTCGATGTTTTGCAGGCGAGCTTCATCTGAGGCCCGGCGTATCGACGCCTCGCGATACTGCGCCATCTCCGTCTCGCGACGGCTGGAAAGCTCTGACACCTCCGCCTGGAGGGAGGAATACATCGTGGAAAGCCGCAGCACCTCCGCCTGCCGAGTCTCATGCTCTTGCCTCAACGCGGCGATCGTGCGTGAGGCCATCTCCCGCTGATGCTCGAGCTGCGCGACCTCGTTCATGAGGATCTGCTGCGCCGCCCGGAAGTCGCCGATGGCAGGTGCTGCCGCGGGAGCACCCATCGGCCTCGGGGCCTGCCCCAGAGACGGCGCCACCCCAGTGATGCCTGGGACCACAAGCGGAGCCTGTGCCTCACGGCCAAAAGGGGGAGCGAATGCCGGTTGAGTCATGAGAGGGCGAAAACGAGCTGAGAATACCCTTACGGCTCTTTGATTGCACCTCAAAATTCTAGATAATTACGATTTATGGCGATTTTGGGGCGGGAAAAGCATGGAGAGATGGAGTGGTGGATTGATGGAATGTTGCCCTCCAACCTTTTCCCAGTACTCCACGACTCCACCGCCGCAAAAAACCGCCGCCCGGTCTCCCGGACGGCGGTGTGGCATGAAGGCCAGTTCAGGCCTCTGCGGTTACTTTTCAGCCTTGCAGCAGTCTTTGCCACAGGCCTTGCCCTTTTCCTTGCAGCAGGCGGCGCAGTTGTCACCGCAGCACTTTTTGCAGGCGCTGCCGGCGGCGAGCACCGGTGAGGCGGCGGCGAGGATGGCGAGGGCGAGGAGGGAGAGAGACAGTTTCATAAGATTTGGATATGTTTGGAGTTTGCGATGCCCGCTGAAAAGGCACGACGCGATTCCCCGCACGGGCGGATGGGGAGACGCGGGCAGTTCCTCACTGGGCTGAGGAGGCTTCGGCGCTTCAGAGCAGCAACGCCCGATGCCGCAGGAAGAGCCGTGGCGGCTCCGCAGGCGGCCCCCGTTCATGGCGGGACGCTACGGCGGTCATCGAGAGCTCAGGGCGCATCACCGGCAGCCCGTCCTGCCAGCCAGCGAGGTGGAGGACGGGAGCCGCTTCAGGCTTGGGGAAGAAAATCAGGCGCTTCGCCGTGTCGCGCGGGTCTTTGCGATGCTCGCAGCACGGGCAGGACTCGCGGTGATCCGCTGGAGCGCTCTCCGGCTGCTGCGCGGCGCATCCTTCGAAATGTTCCGTGGAGCAGCAACCAGTTAGCTCTTCCCGCGGGGCTTCTCCGAGGCAGCACCAGCACATCGGAAAACCGATGCAGAAGCTGAGGAGCAATGCTGTCAGGCGGGTCACCATGGTGCTTCTGGATGCCGTGGCCGGAACGAATGTTCAAAGGGCGTGGCAGGGGTGAGAGCAATGACTTGGGAAGTTATTCCCGGAAATGTTTCAAGACGCAGCTCCTCGGAACCTTGGAACCTGAAATGAGCTATTTGAGCGACTTCACGAGCACTTTCGAATTCCGGCCGCTCTTGTCGTATTTCTCACGACGGCTGGCGGGAAGGGAATCTGGGGTGGTGACGGTGTAGCCCATCTTTTCCTCGAAGAAACGGAAGGCCTGCGTGCTGAGGGCCACAATGACCTCGCAGCCGCGTTGCTTCGCGGTTTCCTCGGCAAAGGCGACGAGTTTCCGGCCGTGGCTTTTGTTCTTGTGGCTGCGTTTGACGAAGAGGCAGGCCAGTTCGGCCACTTTTTGCCCCTCTTCTTCATAGGAATGCACGGCCACGGAGCCGATGGGATGACCGTCGAGTTCGAGAACGAAGAAGTCTTTGATCTTGGATTGAATGGAATCGCGGCTCCGCGGCACCAGCGCAGCATCATCCACGCTCTGCTGCATCATCGAAAGCAGCTCCGGCACATCGCTGGCGCGGGCCTTGCGGATTTGCTGGTAGTCATCCGCATGGATCATCGTGCCGACGCCTTCATTAGAGAAAAGTTCGGCCAGCAGGGCCTCGTCGAGCGTGCCATCGACGATGTGGACGCGTGGCACACCCTCCTGGCAGGCGAGCGCGGCGTAGCGCAGCTTCGAAAGCATGCTCACGTCGTGCTTTGGGTCCTTTTTCTTGTACATTTCCTTCGCCTCGGCCACGGAGATTTGGGCGAGGCGCTGGCCGTCCGGGCCATTCAGGCCGCTTTCGGAGACAAAGATGACTTTCGCGGCCTGAAGCGCGATGGCGACCTCCACGGCCACGGCATCGGAATTCAGCCGCAACGTGGCACCTTTTCCGTCGTAACCCAGCGGGGGTAAAATGGGAATGATGTCCGCTTTGAGCAGCGCACGCAGGCTTTCCTCATCCACCCGCTCGATGCGGCCGGTGAACTCGAGATCGACACCGTCGATCACACCCGCCGGATGCACCGCGAGCGCATTGGAAACCGCCACGGGCATTTCGAGTGCCGTGAGTTCTGCCGCGAGGTCGCTGCATTGCCTCATGATGGCATCTGTCGCGATCTCGATGCCCGCAGCATCGGTCCGGCCCATGCCGTCATCATTGTAGAGCATGATCCCTCGTTTCGCGGCGAGTGCCCGCACCTGGGCACGAGCGCCGAAGACGAGCACGACCTCGATATTAAGCGATTGCAACACTGCCACATCCTGAAGCAGGCTGGCAAAGCCCGGCTGCATCATTAGCGCGCCATCAAAAGCGATCACAAAGACTTTCTGTCGGAACTGCGGTACATAGTGCAGGATTCCGCGAAGGTCTTCAAAGCGAGGCTGGGGTTTGGCGAGTTCGGTGTTCAAGGCTGGAAGGCCGCAAGATAGCACAAATTCAGCGATCTCATGGCAAAGTTTCGGAAGTGTCATTGCTTCCCAAGCACTGCATAACACATGCCTGGAGACAAGAACATCATCCCATCTGGCTTGATTGATGAGAGCGCCGTCTTCGAACTGGCTTGATTGGATGAACCCATCCCAGGAGCCATCAGGCCGCCTTCTTGGTCTTTTTGGCCTTCTTGGTCGTGGCGGCTTTGATGACCTTGAGCTTCGGGGCGGGCTGGGCTGCGGTCACCCATTCGGCGGAGGACAGCCAGGCACCGCTGCCGTCATCGAGGAGGTAGTCGGACTCCTGGAGGAGGCCACGTTGGCTAAAATCGAGCACTTCCTCTTTGGTGAAGGGACCAAATTCGACAAAGGAACGACTAAGGGTCACGAGGTTTTTCATGAGTTGTTTTAGGTTTAGATTTGATGTTGGTGCCTTGGGGTTAACCCGAAAGCCGTCTTCGACAAGCAAAAGGTCTGCCACATTTTGGCCGCGATATGCCGCATGTCTTGCGTCCTGAAAATCTTGCCCTTAGAGTAACTGATCAAAATGATAGTTTGTCTCGAATCCTCAGTGTTGGGCGGTTACCTGTCGAATGAAGTGCCGGGCTTGGTAACTGGCATGCTTCACCTCACGGGCCTGAAGCAGCCCGTGCGCATTGAGCTGGTGGGAAATTTTCTGCGGGACATCGCGGGCTGCCGCGTGGACTTCCACAATTCCCTACCGGAGATCAACGAGGCCAGCGTGGAAGCCATCACGCCGCTACAAAGCGGCTACACCGGCGTCATGACCGCTTCCTACCGCGTGGCGAAGATACCCCGCCGCCGCGCGGCGAAGGCTTCGACTATCCTGCCGGTGCCGCCGGGCCTCAAGAACCTGCTCTTCTTCGAGTGGTTCAACCAGAACAACCAGCGCATCCTCATTCAAAGCTGGCACCTCCAGGTCCGGGTGTCAGCGCCGTGTTGGCAGCTCACGAAGGATGAGGAAAATGTCCTCCTGCGCCAGAACCGCGCCCGCCGAAAGCATTTCCTCCTCGGTGAACGCGGCCAGGGCGGCTCGCTTGCCGATGCCTTGCACAGTCCCGGCTTCGACGATCCGTTCCAGCCGAAGGAGCCCGGACGCGATCCCTTCCAGACGCCCGCCGCAGACAAGAAGGTCCCGCCGGCCACTGCGAAGTCCGAAAAGGGCTCCTCATCGAGCGATCCCGCCAAACGCTCCGTCGCGCTCGCCAAGGAACTGCGCCGTTTTCAAAGCCTGCTCGTCTTGAACGACGAAATCCGCACCCGGCCCGCCGTCCTGCGCCTGCTTTCGACCGTGGCGGATCTCGGTGCCCACCTCGTGCATGTGCTGCGCCAGTTTTCCGAGGCCGCAAAGCCCGAGTGGACCTTCCTCGTCACCGATCTGGAGCAAAGCCTCCCCCTCTTTGCCGCCGCCCTGAACGCCACCGACAAGCTAGTCCAGCAACACCCCGCCGGAGCCGATATCGAATGGCTCTCCGGCGTGCAGGCCAGCCTGCTGAACATTGAGCTGCGCATGCGCGAACTGCTCGGGCTGCTGCGGAACTGAAACGAAGAGCCAAGGGCGTCCGGCGAAGAGTTCCATTCCATCGTGGACGAGCTTCGGCGCTTGGCGTTACTCTCAGTTCTTCGCCCTATGCCCTATGCGTTTGCCCTCCGTCGCCATCCTCGTCGATACCTCGCGGTCCTATGGACGCGACATCGTGCGCGGCATCCGGCGCTATGTGGCCGAGCACGGGCCGTGGTCGCTCTATCTGGAGCCGAGAGATCTGCGCAGCAGCTTTCCGGAGTGGCTGAAAAACTGGCGTGGCGATGGCATTCTTTCCCGCACCGTGGATGAGACGATGATTCGGCAGCTCAAGGCCACCAAGCTGCCCGTCATCGAGCTGCGGACGAGCATGCTGAAGCATCCCTTTCCCTTCGTGGGCATGGACAACAGCGTCATCGGCTCCCGCGTGGCGGCACATTTTCGCACGCTCGGCTTCCAGCACTTCGCCTGCGTGCAAGATGCCTCGGAGCATTACTTCCTCGAGCGGCGGGATACCTTTATCCAGGCCGTGAACGACGCCGGCTTCGACTGCCCGGTGTTTCAATCCAAACGCAAAAACTGGGAGCAGCACCAGCGAGACCTCGCTGCCTGGCTGCAGGATTTGCCCAAGCCCGCCGGCGTCTTTGCCGTGAATGACCAGATGGGCTTCTGGGTGCTTGATGCGGCACGTCGGGCAGGCATCGCCGTGCCGGAGGAACTCGCCGTCGTCGGTGCGGAAAACGACAACATGCTCTGCGAGACCGCCTCGCCGCCGCTTTCGAGCGTGCGGCTTCGCGGACAGGCCGTGGGCTATGATGCCGCGCGGCTTCTCGACGAATGGATGACGAAAAAACACCTCCCGAAGCCCGGCGAGCGCCATCTCCATGTCCCCGGCGACATCGTCACCCGCCAGTCGAGCGACATCGTAGCCGTCGAGGACCCACGCATCGCCGCCGCCCTGCGGTTCATCCGCCAAAACGCCACCCAGCCGCTCGATGTGGCCTGTGTCGCCCGCGAGGTCAGCCTCTCCCGCAGCGTGCTCGAACGCCGCATGAAGGCCCTCATCGGCCGTAGTCCTGGCGAAGAGATCGCCCGCCTGCGCTTTGCCGCCGTGGAAAAACTCCTCCTCGAAACCGATCTCACCCTCGATGCCATCGCCGCGAAATGCGGCTTCACCCACCCCCAATACATGGCCGAGGCCTTCCGCAAACGCACCGGCCTCACGCCCGGCACGTTTCGGCGAAAACGAGACGGGTAAATGAAGGCCAAGAAAGCCGTTCTTGACCCGATGGGTTGTTTTACATGGTTTTACCCATGATCAAAACCATCACCAAGATCGGCAATTCCCAAGGCATCATCTTCGATTCCGCGCTCCTCCAGCTCGCCCGGCTCCAAGTCGGCGATCAGGTTAATGTCGAGATCCACAGCGGCGGGACGATCAGCATCACGCCGATGGAATCAACCAGCATCGAAGCCTCCAAAGCCGCCGAGACGGCCAAAAGGCTCATCCAAAAGAACAGCGAACTTTTCCGCCGCCTCTCATGAGTCGCCCGCTTCTGCATCCGACGCTCGATGCGGTGCTCGCGATCCATGCCGAGGTGCTGGCTGCGCATGGCGGCAGTCCGGGCCTGAGGTCTCGCGAGTTACTGGAGTCTGCTGTGGCCGCGCCTCAGGCGACCATGATGGGCCAGCCAATGATCACCGATCCCATCCAGATCGCTGCCGCCTATCTTTTCTACCTTTGCAGCAACCGCGCCTTCGTGGACGGCAACAAGCGCGTAGCCTTGGCTACCTGCCTCGTCTTCCTCTGCGAAAACGGACTGCTTACGAACGAGGAACTCAGCGTCGATGACTGGGAAAACCTCACCCTCGCCGTCGCAGCGGGTGTCTTAAGCCGGGATGAGGTCACGGCGAAGCTACGGCAGCTCGTGAGCTGATCACCGCCGCACCTTCAGCTCGGTCATCCGCCACTCATGTGCTTTCAGGGTCAAAGGGCGGCGCACGGTTTCGAGGAAGTGGCGGGGCCATTCGGTGCCGTTTGGGCCGGGCTGGAAATCGCTGAAGGTTACATCGACATCCGCGCCAGCGGTCGATTCGAGGCCATTGAGCGTGAACTGCACCCGGCGGAGCCGGTGATCCCGCTGGCTGATCCAGGCGATGACTTTGTCTTCACCTGAACGACCCACGCCCGGCTTCAGCGTGTCGAAAACCAGCGTGCAGGGATCCCCCTCGATCTCTTGTCGCTGCATCGCCGGCCAGATCCGCCAGTGGCTGCCGCGAGTCAGCAGGTAGTCCGCACCGAAGGTGAACATCGTGTAAGCATCCGCCACCAGTGCGGCGGCATCTTTTTCCACCTCGGACGCCGTGCGATATTCGCTGAAGCCCACCTCGATCTTCCCCGGTGTGCGGACCACGCGTTTCACGCCTCGCGGCCCCGTGTGTGTCTGCTCCACCCGACTCAAACGCGGGAGATAGACCTCGCGGGAGTTCTTTCGATACTCGGCATTCACCAGCTCCGGCTGTATCTTTTGCACGATCTTCGTCCACTCGCCGGCGTAGGCCACCTCCACCCTGTCGAGCCGACGCCACGGCCTGCCTGCCTTGGCGGCGCTTTTTTCCAGCAACTGCCGGGCGGCATTCGTCACCTGCCCGGAAGGCAAATTCGGATTCGGAAGGCTGCTGCAGGCCACGAGCAGCAGGGAGGGGAGGAGAAGGAGCTTGGTCATCCACGTTGTTTACGCCTCGGTGGTCACTTTGGACGTGGTTTGTCTGGCGCTGGAAACGAAAGACCCGCCTGCTCGACACAGGCGGGTCCTACGTTCAACAAATGAAGCGGTCTCGGGAAATTTAGCTGGCGGAGGAGGCCACGGCGTCAGAGCCGCGCTCGCCGGTGCGGATGCGGATGGCATCGATCACTGCACTCACGAAAATCTTGCCGTCGCCGATCTTGCCGGTGTTGGCAGCCTTCTGGATGGCGGAAACCACATCGTCACCCCGGCTGTCGTCCACGACGACCTCGATCTTCACCTTGGGAAGGAAGTCCACAGTGTACTCACTGCCGCGGTAGATTTCTGTGTGGCCTTTTTGACGGCCAAATCCCTTCACCTCCACGACGGTCATGCCTTCGACGCCGACCTCAGCGAGGGCTTCTTTCACATCCTCCAATTTGAAGGGCTTGATGATTGCTTCGATTTTTTTCATGGTTAACGGCAATTAGATATGTGGTTTCAGGGATTGCAACGATGAGGCCGACAGAAGGATGATTTTTCCCGGCTAACCGGTGCGCAGAGTCCAACTAAGCGGGAAGCGTGCCAACTTCCAGACCGATTTTTTCGAGTTAGGGTTTTCCAGACTCGAAAAGCCGTCTTCCCAGCCCCCGGTTGCGAAACCATGCCGTCCACGTTATCACCCGCCGCCATGCTCTCCCACGCTCTTTTGCCTCTCCTCGGCCTCGCAGCCCTTGCGACCTTGTGCACGGCCCAGGAAGAAACCGTCGAGCTGAAACTGCGGTGGCAGCCCGGCCAGTTTTATCTTCAGGAAACCGACACGGATACCACGACGCTCCTCACCACCCTCGGCAAGAAGCATGATCAAAAACTGCGCATGCGCCAGACCACCTCGGTGAAGGTCTCCCCAAACGACGCCGGCGAGCAGCTTGCCCGTGTCAGCATCGACTCGCTGACTGGCGAGCTTCTCCAGGATGGGCTGCTCCATCCGTTTGACTCCGCCAAGCTCGGCGAGGCCCTGCCCGTGCTGCAAAAAACCGTCGGAGGGGCCGCAGGCCGCGTTTTCACCCTCGTTTACAATCCGCAGGGCGAGTTTCAGGATGTGCGTGACATCAGCTCCATGGTCCGCGGCGGGGAAACCCCTGATCTCAACTCGATTGCCGATGCCAAACAGGTCGCCACCCTCTACCGCCGCTCGCTCGAGATGGGCCTGCCAAAGGTGCCCGTGCGTCCGGGTGACAAGTGGATCAGCGACGAGGTCATACCCTTCTCCGAGGCCGGCCAGGTCCAGGTGAAGCTCAAATCGAAGTTTGAGGGCTTCACCGAGCGCTCCGGCCGCAAACACGCCCAGATCGCCTTCGAAGGCACTTTGGAAACCCAGCCGGACGAGGGCACCAAACGCTCCGTGAAGGTCGCTGCCGATTCCAAGGTCTCCGGGCAGGTCTTCTTCGACCTCGAAAGGCAGACCGTCTCTCTCTCCGTCCTCCTCGCCGTCGTGAATTTAAACGTGGATGGCAAGCTCCTCCCCGTCCGCCAGCAGGTGACGACACGCCTCGTGGCCATGAAGCAGGCGAAGTGAGTGCCTTCAGCCCTCCAGCCCCCGCGTCTCCGTATCCGGCGCCCACCAGATGACTACGCAGCCGAGGGCGTAGATGCTGGCGCAGATCGTGCCGACGCGTGGGTAATCACCGCCCAGCGCGGAGAAAAGATAACCTGCCGCCAGCACGCCGAAGGCGGTGGCAAAGCGGCCAGAATTGTAGGCCAGTCCGCTGCCCGTGGCCCGCACGCGGGTGGGAAAAAGCTCCGGCAGATACAGTGCCAGCCAGCCGAAGAACAGCGTGGCCACGAAGCCCTGCGTGAAGACCACGGCGTGAAACCCCTCGCGCAGCGGAGCGGTCATTTGAAACATCACGAAGGTGATCGCAAAGGTCATCACACTGATCAGCGCATAACTCGCTCGACGTCCCATCCAGCTCGCGAATTGCGCCCCGGCGAAGCTGCCGAGCGTGGCACCCAGCGCCCACCAGCCCTGCGTGGCCGCTTTGTAGCCTGCATCCGTCGCTCCAGCGATCTTGTCGGCCCACGGGATCATCCACTTGCTCGCCGACCACGCCCCGATCATCGGGATGGCGCTGATGAGGATGCCAATCAGCGTGAAACGAATCAAAGAAGGCTGGAAAAGCTCCCGCAGCGGCGTGACGGCCATCACCTCACCACGCGTCGCCAACCATTTCGGCGACTCCGGCAGCACGAGCAGCACAAACAAGCCCAGCAGAGCCGGTGCGCCCGCGAATTGAAACACCCAGCGCCACGACTCCGGCGTGATCGACCACTTCAGTGCCAGCTGCGAGAGCAGCAAAATGCCCGCATTCAACCCCGCCATCATCGCGCCGGACACTAGCGGCCTTGATGCGCCGCTCCAGCATTCCGAAACGAGCGCGATGCCATTCGGCCACAGCCCGCCCACTCCTAGCCCCACCAAAAACCGCAGCGCCAGCATCTGCCACTGATCCTGCGCATAAGCGCCGAGCGCCGCGAAGACCGAGTAGAACAAGATGCAAACGCCCATCGCCCGCGTGCGCCCCACGCGATCTCCGAGACTTCCCAGCGCAATGCCACCGATCGCCGCGCCGAGCATCAGCGCCGCGGTGAACCGCGCAAACCACTCCCCGCCCAGCTCCGGCGTGAACGACGTGCCAAGCAGGCTCTTCGAAACCGAAAGCGACGCCACCGGCATCAACTCCAGCTCCACGCCATCAAACACCAGCGCGAGAAAGCTGGTTACGAGCACGAGGTAACGTTGGCGGGCGGTCATGATTGAGAGATGGCTTCGATCACCGCACTGTTGTCTGCCTCGCCAAAACCGAGTGCCTCGGCTTTTTCGAGGAGCTGGCGATGCGTCTCGCTCAGTGGCAGCTCAATGGAACTGTTGGCGAGCATCAAGCGAACGTCTTTGAGATGCT
>JBJONJ010000062.1:0-2641 GCA_046051905.1 Verrucomicrobiota bacterium | reverse complement strand
CGGTCTGAGATCGACGGCGGGAATGGCCCCCTGGTCCATGCGGATGTAGCCCTCGATCTCCATGTCAAAGGCATCGAGAGACTTCGCCGCGCGTGGCACGAGCGACTGGGGCACGGGCGGGGCGCTGTCCACGAAGTCAGGATTGAGCACCTTGCGCAGGTCGATGTGCGCAGGCAGGCGCGAAGCGGCGGCGTGGTCAAAAACGGCCTTCTTCGTGCCGCCCAGCGCCTCGTCAAACACCCGGAAGCCCTCCCGCCACTGGTAGAGCTGCGGACTCGCGCTCCAGGCGGCGAGCTGGCTGTGGAAACGCGCCGCCTGCCCATGCACCTGAGAGACACGATTGGCTGCGGCGGACTCCGCGGCGGTGATCATCGCGACGGAGGTGCCGTGTGAGTTTGAAACGCTGTCCCGCCGGTAGGATTCCGCCTCATGGATGGCTGCCTCCTTCTCTTCCATGGCAGAGACCACCTCTTGGAAAGTCTCCGCCACCGAAACGGGCGGATGGATGTCCCGCAGCAGCACATCGGTGATGGTGATGCCAGAGCGGTGCTCATCGAGCGAATGCTGGAGCCGCTGGCGGAACTCCGTGCGCATCGCCTCCCGCTCGCTCGTCATGATCTGCCCGGCGGAGCGCGGCAGCGCCAGCATGAGCAGCACGCGCTGCGCCTCCTGAAAGAGCAGCGCCTCCGGCTGCGCGATCTGCTGAAGATAAAGCACCGGGTCACTCACGCGAAAATGCACCGGCACGCTAATGGAGAGAAAATCATCCCCGCCGCCCACGAGTGATTGCTGCTCCCCCTCGTAATGCGCACGCTCCCACAGGATGGGTTTCCCAGGATCCGCGCGGAAACCCAGCACCGCCTCCTGCACACAACCGGTGTCCACGATCTGGACCGCACCGAGCGGTGAAGGCCACGAAACATGCAATCCTGGCTCCAGAGCATCCTTTTCCCACGAACCGAAACACTGGCGCACACCGTGGCTGCCCGCAGGAACCTCATGCACGCACGTCACCGCCCAGGTGATGAAAAAAACAGCCGTGAGGAGCCACACCAGACTGCCGCGCACCACCGGCCACATCCACATGTCCGCCAGCTTGAGCGAAAGCATGCCCTCCTCCGCGTCCGTGAGCGCGGACGGGATGCAGGCCCGCCATTCAGCACCGAGCCAGGCAAAAAAGAAAAAGGCTCCCGGTAGCCGCAGCCGGCTCCAGTGCCGCTTTGGCGTGTAGAGCCGCGCCATCAGGCAAAGCAGCGCGTCAGCCGTGCCGATGAGCAGCAGCGCCGCGTGTCCCAGCATCAGCCAGCCATGCAGCGGCACCTCCATGTAGCGCGAGGCCAACAACACACCCGCGCTGATGAAATGCAGCACGACCATCATCCGCAGCAAGCAGCGCACCACATCGGAAGGCCCGCCGCTGCTCATCGAAGCCAGGATGCCGCAAAAAGACAAGGCGGCCCCGGCCACCAGCATGCCTGCGGCGATGCGGAGAGCGTCACCGCCAGGCGACGCGGACGGGGCACCCAAAAAAATAATCAAGGCAATCGTGGAGGCGGCCAGCAGCACCGCCAGCCAGGCACGGCCAAGGCAGAGCAACGCAGAAAACACACACAAAGCGGCCAGAGGCAGCAGCCAGACGGCTCCCATGCTCCACACCACGAAGAGCAGCACCAGCCACTCCAGCATGAGCAGCATGACGGCGGGCAGCATCGGGGTCTTAACCGGGTATTTGAGCATACGACAGGGAACGAAAATTCCCGGCCACGCCTGAAAGCATGGCCGGGAAGAGCTTATGACCTTGCTGTGAGATCAAAAATCAAGGAATCGGACGCATGATCAGGATCTGGCCGTCCTCAGCAAAGAGAGACTGCGCCTCAGCCTTCGTGTAAACACCACCGCCGGGTTTCGGGATGTTGCTGCGGCGCTGGCTGGCGTTGCCATGAGCCTGGACATTGAGGATGAATGTGCCCGCGCCGAACTGACCGCTGGAAACGGTCACACCCGAGGACTCCCACAGGCCAGCAGAGTAGGTGGAGACAAGGTTGGAATCACGGCCGGCCACGTAGGCGTAGTTAAAGGTGCATTGCAGCTTCGCGGCGTAGCCGGAGTTGCGGTTCAGCGTCCAGATGCCGCCATTGCGTCCGAAGTTGGAAAACACCGCGTCAGCAGGGCTGTTGCGATCTTCCTGGATGACGATGAAGTCTTTGGACACAGCCAAGTTGTCGATGCTCACGGGATAGTCCGTGGTGCCGATGGCGCCTTGTGTGTAGGCGCCGAGGCTGCCCGTGGCACCGTTGGCTGCATCGAGAGTGCCTGTGAGAGCACCGGAGTAGCTGCCGGAGGGATACACGATGGTATCCGCATTGTAGACGAAGTTCAGCGTGCCGTTGGCGGTCGGATTGATTGGGTTCATCGTCAGCTCATAGAGACGGCCAAGGCGGTTCGGGCCGCTGCCACCTGTCGTGCCGATGAACAGGCTGCGCGTAGGCTGCGTGGGGTCGAACTCAGCCTCTTCCACGCGGACGAAGCCGAAAGCGCCAGCAGCGTCGGCAGCGACGATCAATTGCGCATCCGTCAGGTTGGCGGCATTGACGATTTCCACCCACTTCACCGGCAGGCTGCCGGAGGTGAATGTACCTTC
>JBJONJ010000061.1:0-3979 GCA_046051905.1 Verrucomicrobiota bacterium | reverse complement strand
TCCTCGGTGAGTCCCGCACTGTTGAAAAGCTTTGAGAGCAAGGGCTCACTGGCTGCTGGAAAAGTCCAGCGTGTTTGCGTGCTGGGAAGGGCAAAATTCTCCACTAAGGCGGCAGGTGCCTCCAGATAAATGTAATCGCCCACCAAACGTCCCCACGGCCCCTCGGCTGACTGGTATGGAGGGGTCTTGGCAGCCTGCCCGGCGGTCGTGACTGCTGGGGCCACGTTGGGTGACAATATGGCATTGATCTGCGCGAGGGGGGGATTGCCGCTGAAGAGCGAGCCGGTTTGGTCCGGGCGAAGCCCGTCACTTTGTGAAAGAAGAGCAGACCAAGGCGCGAAGGAGATTGTCGTGGTGATGAGGACAGCGCTTCTGAGGCGGGAGTAAAAGGCAGGCTTGAAAGATTGTGCGGTGGCGTTAAGCATTACATGCGGTTGGGTTTAATGATGTAGCGCGCGGAGCTACGAACTACGCCAAGGAAGACTTTTTTCACCCACTATTTTGCAACCTTGCCCACGGGCACACCTAGGCATGTGGGTGTTTGATTGATCAGCGCGCGCTTGGGCCGCTTCACCTTTGGAAAAAGGTGCCGTTCTGCTGTCGAATCTCGACGAGATTAACCTGTCATGACTGGTCCGTCGGAAGCACCGCCTAGGGGCAAATCAAGTGTACTTCAGCACCTCTTCCACGGTGGTGTCACCGTCGTAGATGCTGCGCAGGCCATCCTCACGGAGAGTCACCATGCCCAGTTCAATGGCCTTTTGGCGCAGCACCAGTGAAGGGGCGCGGGAGGTGATGAGATCGCGGAGCGGATCGGTGATGTCGAGCAACTCGTAGATGCCTTTGCGACCTTTGTAGCCGCTGTTGCCGCAGGTGCCGCAACCGGAACCGGTGAAGAAGGGTTTGCCGGCAATGTCCTCACGGCTGAGCCCGAGTTGGGTGAGGATGTGGTTGTTCGGTTCATAAGGGGCGCGGCAGCCTTTGCAAATGGTGCGCAGGAGACGCTGGGCGAGCACTCCTTCCAGCGTGGCGGAGACAAGGAATGGCTCGACGCCCATGTCCACCAGACGGGTGACCGCGCCTGCCGAGTCGTTGGTGTGCAGCGTGCTAAGGACCAAGTGCCCCGTGAGAGATGCTTGGATGGCAATCTGGGCCGTTTCAAGGTCACGCATCTCACCGACCATAATGCGGTCCGGGTCCTGACGCAGGAAGGCGCGCAGGGCCTTGGCGAAGGTGAGGCCCACGGCGTCATTGATCGGTACCTGCATGATGCCGTCGATTTCGTATTCGACCGGGTCTTCGGCGGTGAGGAGCTTGGCATCAATGGTATTGATACGGCGCAGGGCGGCGTAAAGAGTGGTCGTCTTGCCGGCGCCGGTTGGGCCAGTGACAATGAAGATGCCGTTCGGCTTGTGAATCGTCTCAACGATGTAGTCGAAAAGGAAGGGCTGCATGCCCAGAGATTCGAGGTCTAGATTTACCGAGGAGCGATCGAGCACGCGCAGCACCACGGACTCACCATGCTGCGTCGGGAGCGAGTTGACGCGCATGTCGATGGCCTTGCCACCTACGGTGGTCATGATCCGGCCGTCCTGCGGAATGCGGCGCTCGGCGATGTTCATGTTCGCCATGACCTTGACGCGGGAGATGACCGAAGTCGCGAGATGCACGGGTGGCGGGGCCATTTCATAGAGCGCACCGTCAACCCGGTAGCGGATCTTGAATTCACGTTCGAAAGGCTCGAAATGAATGTCAGAGGCTCGTTCTTTAATGGCTTGAGTGAGCACCAGATCGACGAATTTCACGATCGGGGCTGAATTTGCCTCCTGCTCGGCGGATTGAGCCGCGCTGCCTGCCTTGCCCATCTGGCCAAAGATCTCCTCGATGCTCGGGGCGCTGTTGCCATAGTGCTTGTCGATGAGCGCCTGCACCTGACTGCGGCGTGCCACGACGGGTACGATGCTTTTGCCGAGGCCGAAGCGGAGGTCCTCGACGAGCTGCGGATTCAGCGGATCAGTGAAGGCCACATGCAAACCCTGGCCGTCGAGTGTAATGGGGAAGCAGCCATACAAACGGGCCATCCCAGGCGTGATCAGGTTCACCACAGAGGGAGCTGGTTCGTAAGTGGCGAGGTCAAAGTGCTCCGCGCCGAGTTCCTCGGCCACATGGCCCCAGAACTCGTCCTCATTGGTGTAGATGCCGTAGTCAATCAGGGTCTGCAGCACGTCCTTGCCGTCGGTGACGCAGTCACGTGTCAAATCGCCTGCCTGGCCCGAGTCGATGACGCCGCGGTTGATGAGCATGTCGATGACGTTGGAAACAGTCATAGTGATGAAAAAAAAGGGTTCGGGGGGATGGGAAAGGGGGTAAGATCAATGCGAGTCGGACATCGTAGCTTCGATGACCTCATCGGCGGCGGTGAGACCGGCCAGCACCTTGCGGATGCCGTCCTCACGCAGGGTTCGCATGCCCAGCTCGCGGGCTCTTTTGCGGAGCTGTGGCGTGGTGAGCTGCTGGTTGATCATGCTGCGCACCTCGTCGTCGATCTTGAAGATCTCCACGAGACTCATGCGGCCACGGAAGCCAAGCTGGCGGCACTTGCCGCAGCCCGCGGGTCCCATGATCGTGGCATCCATGGCCTGCGCCACATCCAGTCCCAGAGCGCGCAGCTCGCGGTCGCTGAGGACAGAGGGCGTTTTGCACTCGCCGCAAAGTTTACGCACCAGGCGCTGGGCTTCGATGGCACGCACGGCGGAGGCGATGAGGAAGGGCTTGATGCCGATGTCCGCCAGACGGGCCACGGCACTCGGCGCGTCGTTGGTGTGCAGGGTGGAGAAGACCAGGTGGCCGGTCAGCGAGGCTTGGATGGCAATGGATGCCGTCTCCATGTCTCGAATTTCCCCCAGCATAATGATGTTCGGTGCTTGGCGTAACATGGCGCGGAGGGCGGCCGCGAAGGTCATGCCCACATCCTCTTTCACCATGACTTGGTTGATGCCGGCCAGCTCGTATTCCACCGGGTCTTCGACCGTGATGATCTTGCGGTCTGGACGGTTAATGAAGTTCAGGCAGGCGTAAAGCGTCGTCGTTTTTCCGGAGCCTGTGGGACCGGTGACAAGGATGATGCCGTCAGGCAGGGAGATGAGTTGTTCAAAGCTGGCCTGGTCGTCCGAGAGGAAGCCAAGGTCGGAGAGGCCGAGGCGAAGGCTGCTCTTGTCCAGCACGCGCATGACAACGGATTCGCCGTTGCTTGTCGGGATGATCGATACGCGCATGTCGATCTCCTTGTCGTTGTAATTCATCTGGATGCGACCGTCCTGTGGCACTCGTTTTTCATCGAGCTGCATCGTGCCGGTCATGATCTTGATGCGGCCGATGATGGCGGCCAACAGGCGCTTCGGATGATGTTCAATGTCCACCATCACGCCGTCCATGCGGTAGCGGACGCGGATGTCCTTCTCCATTGGCTCGATGTGAATGTCGGAAGCCTTGTTTTTAAAGGCTTCGGTCAGCAGGTTGGTGACCAGCTTGATCACCGGCGCGTCATCGTCACCGCTGCTGTCCAGGCCGCTGCCCTTGATCTTGCTGCCGCCGACGGCCTCGTTGCCGTAGATGTTCGATTGCAGTAGCTTGATCAAGGACGGGGTGGAGCAGAAGAACTCGATCTCCGGCTGCAGCACGTGCGGCAGGGCGTCGAGCGTTTCGAAGTCATAGGGATCCGCCACCACCACCTGGAGTGCCGTACCGTTGGTGCCAAGCGGTGCCACCTTATAACGGATGGCCGTCTCCACTGGAATAAGAGCCTTGAGGCTTGGATGCGCGTCAAAACCGTGGAGGTCCACATACTCCATGCCGGAGTTCACCGCCACCGTCTGGGCCACCTGCTCGTCGGAAACCACACCGGTCTTGATCAGCGTCTCGAGCACGCTTTCGCCCGCCTTTTTGGTCGAGGCGACGCCTTCGATGTCGCGGACGTTCA
>JBJONJ010000060.1:0-4352 GCA_046051905.1 Verrucomicrobiota bacterium | reverse complement strand
TTCATGGCGCAGTGTTCGGCGAGTGCGGGGCAGGTTTCAAGCCAGCCGGAAGAGCTTCTTCGAGTTCTCGAAGAGGATTTTGCGCTCGATGGCCTTGCTGGAGGCCAGCTTGCGGATGGCGGCAATCGTCGCCGCGCCCTGGCAGCCGGGGCCGCGACCGAGGTGATCGGCACAATCGCTGCCGTAGAGCACCTTGTCTTGATGCCGGTCGAAAAAGCCACGCGTGTGCTCCTCATCGCGAGTCAGCGCCAGCAGGCCGCTACCGGCGGACATATCGGCAAACATGTTCGGATAGTCCGCCAGGTAGCGATCCGTGAGGCCGCCGGGCGTGATCTTGCCTTTGGGGTAGTTCACCTTCTGGTCGTGATTTTTGTCGATGTTCCCCCAAAAAGCCTGCGCATGACCGATGAAGTTCGTTTTGGGAAACTTCGCCAGCATCGTGTGCAGGCGGTCGTAACCGAGGTTGTAGGTCTGGTGCTGGAAGTGCAGCAAGATGGGCACGTTGTATTCCGCCGCGAGTTCGTAGAGCCGCTGACTGTGCGGCGAATCGCACTCCACCATGAATTTCTGCTCGCCGATCATGCAGGCCCCCTGCTTGAGCCAATGCTCCAGCTCCGCCGGGGCGGAATCGAGATCGGTGACCTCGTTGCAGGCCCAGAGATACGAATCGGGATGCGCCTGGGCAAAATCCCGCGCCCAGGCCGTGGACACGCATTTCGCCGCGAGGCCGTTCGATTTGCCGTTGTGGGTCGAGGGCCGGTTCACATAGGTGCCGCCGGGAAGGATGATGGATTTCGTCACGCCCATGGCCTTTTGATGCAGCAGCAGATGAGCATCGCTGCGCAGGTGGTAGTTCATGTGCTGATGAATGTCGATCACCGGCTCCACCGCCTCCTCGGCGGCCAGTGGGGAGGCGGCAGCGGCAAGGGCGGTCGAGAGGAAGTGGCGGCGGTTCATGAGCGTGCCTGAATACGTCGGGCGGCGGCAGGTCCATTCATGCGGTGAACGCCTCCTTGCCAGTTCGCAAACACGGCCTAGATGCCACCTGTGAATCCCGCGCTCAACGAACCCGACTCTCCCTTTGATCTCGCCCTCCGCCCGGCGGATTTTTCGGAGTTCCACGGGCAGACGAAGGTCAAAGAACAGCTCCTCGTCATGGTGGAGGCGGCCAAACTGCGCGGTGAATCACTCGACCATGTGCTGCTGTGCGGCCCGCCCGGCCTTGGCAAGACCACGCTGGCCAATCTGATCGCCAGCGCCGTCGGCTCAAAGCTTCACACGACGAGCGGACCGCAAATCGAGCGCGCCGGAGACCTCGCCGGCATCCTCACGAACCTGCAGGAGCGGGACATCCTCTTCATCGACGAGATCCACCGCCTCCACCCCAGCGTGGAAGAGTATCTGTATCCTGCTATCGAGGATTTCAGGCTGGACATCATCATTGATCAGGGGCCCAAGGCCCGCACGATCCGCCTCGACCTGCCGCCTTTCACGCTCGTGGGTGCCACCACCCGCGCCGGGAAGCTCACCTCGCCCATGCGCAGCCGCTTCGGCATCCCGAACCGTCTCGACTACTACACGACGGAGGAGCTCGAACACATCCTTCTCCGCTCCGCGAAGCTCCTCGGCGTCTCCATTGAAAAAGACGGGGCACATGAGATCGCCCGCCGCTCCCGTGGCACGCCGCGCATCGCCAACCACCTGCTCCGCTGGGTGCGTGACTATGCCCTCGTGAAAGCGCAAAACGTGATCACCGGCGAGGTGGCACACGCCGCGCTCAGCATGCGTGACATCGACGAGAGCGGCCTCGACGACATGGACACGCGCATCCTGGAGACCATCATTGGCAAGTTCGACGGCGGCCCGGTCGGCATGGGCAGCGTGGCGGTGGCCGTGGGCGAGGATGCGAGCACTTTGGAGGATGTGCACGAGCCTTATCTCGTGATGCAAGGCTACCTCAAACGCACGCCGCGAGGTCGCGTGGCGATGCCGGCGGCTTACAAGAAGCTCGGCATTCCGCCGCCTCCGAGAGCGCAGGCGGAGTTGTTTTAAGGCGGACCACCTGCGACGATTCAGAACGCACCTCCTCTTGTCTCCTACGCGGCTCTCTCCAAGTCTCCCGCATGCGCATCCTCATCGCTCCGGACAAATTCAAAGGCAGCCTCTCCGCCACCGTCGTGGCACAAACCATCGCGGAGGCGTTCGGCGAGCATCCGGGGCATTTTGAGCTCGATCTCTGCCCCATCGCCGATGGCGGTGAAGGCACCGCCGAGGCCATTATCACCGCGAAAAAGGGCTCCTGGATCGAATGCCAAACGGTCGATGCGCAAAACCGTGCAGTGGCCGCGAAATATGGCCTGGCAGCCGCAGAGGCCGTCATGGAAATGAGCGCCGCTAGCGGCCTGGCCATGGTGAATGATTTGCCACTCGATCCCACCACCGCCAGCACGCACGGCACGGGCTTGATGATGCTCGATGCCATCCGCTGCGGAGCCAAACGCATCATCATCGGCATCGGCGGCAGTGCCACGAACGATGGCGGCACCGGCATGGCCCGAGCGCTGGGTTTTCGCTTTCTCGACGAGCAAGGCGAAGAACTCCAAAACCTCCCGCAAGATCTCGACAGGCTTCATCGCATCGAAAAGCCCGCTGTAGGCGCATTCGCCAGAATGCGGGAGGACGGCCCCGTTCTGGCGAACGAGCCTACCCAAGTCATCGTCGCCTGCGATGTGACGAATCCCCTTCTCGGCCCCGAGGGCTGCACGCGAGTTTACGGGCCTCAAAAAGGCGTGAAGGACTTCGCCTACTTCGAAAGCCGTCTCGAACGGCTGGCGAAGGTCGTCGAGCGTGATCTCGGCGTGAATCCCGCAGAGGTCCCCGGAGCAGGAGCGGCAGGAGGACTTGGCTTTGGCCTCATGGCGTTTTGCGGAGCGAGACTCACCAGCGGCTTTGATTTGATCGCCGACCTCATCGACCTGCGCCGCCGAGTGGCGGCGGCGGATTTCGTCATCACGGGTGAAGGCCGCATTGATGCTCAAACACTGCATGGCAAGGGTCCGATGGGCGTGGCCCTCATGGCTCGTGAGCTTGGAAAACCCGTCGCCGCCATCGCCGGGCTCATTGAGGCCCGTGAAGCTCTGGCGCCGCATTTTGATCATCTTATTCAGGTGAAGCCGGACACCATGCCCATCGCTGAGGCGATTCAAAAAGCACGCGAACTGCTGCTCGCGGCCTCACGCACCTTGACCGCGAGACTGACGACGCCTACCTCCAACGATGCACGATGACGCCACGATGCTCCACCACCCCGATGCCCTCACCCGCCTGCGCTATGTGGTACATCGGTTGCGTGCGCCGGGCGGTTGCCCGTGGGACATGGAGCAGACGCATGAGTCGCTGATCCCGCATGTCATTGAGGAAGCCTACGAGGTCGCCGAGGCCATCCGCGGCGGTGATCCGGCGCAGATTTGTGACGAACTCGGCGACATCCTGCTGCAACCCGTGCTGCATGCCGAGATCGCGAGTGAAAGAGGTGCCTTCGATCTCGATCAAATGGCCCACGGCCTCTGCGACAAGCTCATCCGCCGCCACCCGCACGTCTTTGGCGATACCACCGCCGCCACGAGCGATGCCGTGCTCACGCAATGGGATGCCATCAAGCGTCAGGAAAAGGGCACGCAGCATGAAGGCATGCTCCATGGAGTGGGCGGCGGCCTGCCAGCCCTCATGCGCGGCCAAAAGCTGCAAAAGAAGGCCGCGCGTGTCGGTTTCGACTGGCCGGATGCCGCGCCGGTCTTTGACAAAATCCGCGAGGAGACCGCCGAACTCGAAGAAGCCATGCAAAGCGGCGACAAGAAGCACATTGAGGAGGAACTCGGCGATCTCTTCTTCAGCGTCGTCAATCTCGCCCGCAAGCTCGGCATCGAATCCGAATCCGCCCTCGCCGCCGCGAACGACAAATTCGTGCGCCGCTTCCACGCGATGGAAACCCACCTCCGCGAGCACGGCAAGGAACTCGGCAAGCTCAGCCTCGCGGAGATGGACGAGGCGTGGGACGCGGTGAAGCGCAATGTTTGACAAGCTGGAGCCCGAAAGCCAATTTCAACCATGCACACCATTGAAATCGACGACGAAACCTACGCCAGCCTGGAGGCCCTGGCGAAGAGGGAGCATGCCAGCGTCGGCAGTGTGGTGAAAAACGCCCTGAGCCGCCTGCCCGGCCTGAGAAAGCCTGCGCCAGTGGTGAAGGCGGCACATGGGTACAAGATCCCAATCTCCAAAGGGGAGCGTCCATTCACCAGCGAGGATGTTTACGCGGCGGAAGATGAAAACGACATGCGCGGCATCTCATG
>JBJONJ010000059.1:0-3445 GCA_046051905.1 Verrucomicrobiota bacterium | reverse complement strand
CGGTGTGGAGAGATTCACAATGGGATCGCCCTGATTGCGCAGCGGCACGCCTTGATAAGTCGTCGGCAACACACCGCTGCCCCACAGCACCGAGCCTCCGCGCGGACCACGCGGGCCGCTTTGCAGCACGACAAAGCCCGGCAGGTCATCGCACTCGCTGCCGAGACCATACGTCACCCACGCGCCCATGCTCGGACGGCCGAAAAGGCCGCTGCCGGTGTTCATGTAGAGCTTCGCTGGCGCATGATTGAAGAGATCGGTTTTGCAGGTGGTGACGATGCTGATGTCATCGACGATCTTCGCCGTATGCGGCAGGTAATCGCTCACCCACGCGCCGCATTGGCCGTGCTGCTTGAATCCAATCTTCGGCCCGAGCAGATCACTGCGATGACTGCTGTCCATGAAGGCAAAGCGCTTCCCTTTCGTGTAGCTCTCCGGAATCGGCTTGCCGTTCAGCTTCGTGAGCAGCGGCTTGTGCTCAAACATCTCGAGCTGCGACGGCCCGCCCGCCATGAAAAGGAAAATGACGTTCTTCGCCTTCGCCGGGAAATGCGTCTTCTTGGGTGCCAAGGCAGCATCGCGAGCCATGAGCGATCCGAGTGCCATGGAGCCGACTCCGACGCCGCAGCGGCTGAAAAAGTGACGACGGGTTTGGTGAAGCAACGGGTTCATAAGAGGAGATGAGGTTTGAAATTCAAAAACTTGGAAGGATCGCCGCCGGCAGGTCAATCGGCACGATGTCGCCTTTCGGAGTTCGGACAAAGTTGCCCGAGACGGCATCGCACACCACGAGCGAATCACGACGACGGCACCAGACATCGTGAAGGCCGGACGGACGGTGCGCTGCGGTAGTCAGAGGCTCAAAGCCGAGCTTTTTGAGGTAGGAAGCGATCTCTTTTTCGACAGCCGGTGTGCCGATGACGAAAGGCTGGGACGTGACGATGCTCGACACGCTCGAATCACCGGCCTGATCCTGGGCGATGGCATAGAGCTGAATGTCATCGCCAAAGACGGCATTCGCCAAGCCGCAGCGCAGCAAATAGTGCGAGGGCGTGGCCTTGAGAAGCCGCAAGCGGCCACGGGCATCGAGACCGGGCACAAAGCCAAACTGCTCACGCCATGTGGCTTTGTAGATGAAGCCATCACGCTTTTGCGTGAAATAAGTCAGATGCTCGCCGCCGCCACCTGCCGCTTCGAGCGTGCGGGAGAGTTGGAGATCGACTTGGGCTTCGCGGAGTTCAGCCACTTCTGCTTCGCGATCCGCGTCGCTTCCAGTCCGGCTTTCACCTGTGATTTGGCTTCTTCCAAGGAGACGCATGGCTGCGCCAGTCGCAAGGCTCGCATTTGGTCCGGATCGGTGATCATGAGGGAAGAGTATGGTCTGCCAAGCACGCTTGGCAAGTTCGGTGGCGGCATCGGAGGTTTTCACGGAATCTCGCGGATGCGGAGTTTGCGGAAGAGGATGGGGGAGCCTTCGCTTTCGAGGCAGAGGAAACCTTGGGCAGGGTTGCAGGCGGTGCCGCCGCTGACTTCCTCGCCATTCACCCAGAGGCGGACTTCGCCGTTGATGGCGCGGATGTAGTAGTGATTCCATTCGCCGTGGCCTTTGGCGAGGTGCTTGCGGGGGAAGCTTCGGCTGCCATCGGGCGAGAGCGGCGGGAAGGGTGTCATCTTCACGCCGACCGGAAAGACATCGCCATTCGTGCCAAACCAATCGGTCTTGCCTCCGGCGGCCTTGACCTTGTCGGTATAGCCATGATCGAGCACCTGCACCTCAATGCCCTGAGGCAGACCGGGCTTGCCCGCGGCGGTGAGCTTCTCAATCGAGGCCGGTGTGGCCCAAACAAACACGCCGCTGTTCCCCGCCGGCTTTTGATGGCTCCACTCGACGACCATCTCGAAGTTTTTGAACTCCTTCACCGTGCGCATGACGCTCACAGGCTTGCCCGTGCAATGCAGCACGCCGTCTTTCCAGCTCCAGGTGTCATCGGCGCTGTTTACCTTGGTGAAGTCTTCGGCCTTCAAATCGCGAAAACCGGGCTGCGTGTCGTCGATGAAGGCACGCACCGGATCAGCGGCTAGCAACGGCATTGAAGCGAGCAGGAGGGAAAGAATGAGTTTATTCACGAGTGACGGTTTCATCGAGGTTGAGGAGGGTGCGGGCGGCATTGAGCGAGTCGAGTTTCTTCAAAACGGCGAGTTCATCCGGCTTTGGGGCACGAGCAGTGCAGCGCTTGAAGGCTGTTTCGAGGCCGTCTTTCTCGATGATCATTTTCAAGGCGGTGGCGAACTCGAAGAAGCCGCTGTCATTCATCAAGGTGAGGGCTTGCAGCGGTGTGTTGCTGCGGATGCGGCGGGTGCAGGAGCTGAAACCTTCCGGTGCATCGAAGACCGTCAGCGAAGGCGGTGGCGAGGCGCGATAGACGAAGGTGTAGAGGCCGCGACGGTAGCGATCCTCGCCTTTGCTCACGCTCCACACACGCTTCACCTGCCCCTGGCCCATCACACCATCGGGGATCGGCGGATAGACCGGCGGACCACCGATTTTCGTCGAGAGCAGGCCGCTCGCGGCAAGGCACACATCACGCACGACTTCGGCATCGAGGCGCAAACGGCTCTGGCGGGCAAGGAGGTAGTTCTGCGGGTCTTTTTCGACCAAATCGGGACGGTTTGCAGAGCTTTGGCGATAGGTCTTCGAGGTCACGATGAGCTTGTGCAGCTCTTTGAGGCTCCATTTTTTCGCGGTGAACTCGGTGGCGAGCCAGTCGATGAGTTCAGGATGGCTGGGAAGCGTGCCTTGCGAGCCGAAGTCGTTTTCCGTCTCCACGATGCCGCGGCCAAAATACTGCTGCCACACGCGATTGACGATAACACGGGCCGTGAGCGGGTTTTTTGGGCTCATGATCCATTTGGCTAAATCGAGCCGGTTGGGCTGTTTCGAGGTCGTTTCGAAGGGATGAAGCACCGCAGGCGTTCCGGGCTGCACTTCGACATCGGGACGCGTGAAGTCGCCTTTGATGAAAATGGTCGTTTTGCGTGGTTTGGCCGTTTCCTTCATCACGAGGGTCGTGGTCCCTTTGTTGAGCAGTGTGTCGAGTTCCTTGTGGCGGTCGTTCAGTTCACGAAACGGCCCCACGCCGCCGATGCTGGCGGCAAAGAGCATCTGGTTTTGCACGAAGCCGCGTTTCGCCTTCGGCATGGCGAGGGTTTTCACGATGGAGGCATTCAGGCTCTTCTTGATCGCCGGGGTGATGCCTGCTTCCCAGGCATCCAGATCGGCGGCGTGCTCTTTCATGTAGGCTTTGATCTTCGCCTCGACCTCTTTGAACTCGGCGGTGAGGCCTTTCACATCGACTTTGGGATCAAAGACCTTCATCTCCGGCTCGTCCTGGTTGTTCAGGAAGGCGAACATCTGATAATACTCTTTGTGCGCGATGGGATCGAA
>JBJONJ010000058.1:0-4693 GCA_046051905.1 Verrucomicrobiota bacterium | reverse complement strand
TCCCGCTCCTTTCTTCCTTGGTTTTCGTCGCCTGCTGTGGTCTAGCCCAAGCCCATCCGCTGCCGGAAATCCCCATTCATGCTTCCTTCGATGGTGAGGGCGGCCTCAGCCTCCGCACAGAGGTGGACCCGCGCTGCTTTGAGCCCGATCCCAATGTGGCCCCGTCCGTGACGAAGGCTGATTTTGCCCTCACGCCCGCCGCCCAGCAGGCGCAGTGGAAGACGCAGGCCAGCGACCACATTCGGAACACCGTGCACTTCCTCCTTGATGGGGCCCCGCCGCTGGAGCCCGTGTTTGAGTGGACCTTCACCACGCATGAAAACGTGCCGCTGGCGAGCGACGACGACGTGGTGGTGCTCACCGGCACCGCCCGCGTGAAGCTCCCGCCCGCCGCCACCGGCTTCTCCATCGAGGCGACCAAGGCTGGCCAACTCAGCGTGATCCTGCGGAATGTGGTGCGCGGCACGGCGCTGGAGCGCTTTCAGGTGCTGTTCCCTGGTGAAACCAGCTACGTCCTCGATTTGAAGACTTGGCAGCCCCGCACGCCACCGCCCGCAGTGATCGAGGCAAAGGATGACGAACCTGTTGAGGAGCCTGCGCCTGCCCCCGAGGCATCCAGCGGCATCCCAAACGATCGGAACATGCTTTTGATGCTGTCCGGCGTGGTGCTGGTCGTCGCTATTTTCGTGCTTCGTGGGAAGCGGAAGCAGGCGTGAACTTCTCATTTGCGCCTTTTGCCGCTGGCTGGTAGGACCGCCGCCGTGAATCAGGCTTTCGTTCTCGGCGCGGGCCTCGGCGAGCGGTTGCGTCCTTTGACGGAGCAGCTCCCGAAGCCGCTCATCCCCGTCTTCCACCGACCGCTCATCACCCATGCGTTTGATCATCTGCATGCGGCGGGTGTGCGGCGTCTCGTCGTGAACACACACCATCTCCCTGGCGAATACGACAAGGCCTTTCCCGATCATCGCTACCGCGACATGCCGATCGCCTTTCGCAATGAGAGCCCCGTGCGCCTTGAGACCGCCGGCGGCATCGCCAACGTGCGCGACCTGCTGCGCGACGAGCCCTTCCTCGTTTACAATGGCGATATCCTCACGGACCTCCCGCTCGCTCCGCTGATCGAGGAGCATCAGCGCAGCGGAAACATCATCACGCTCGCTCTGCGCAGCCACGGACCCGCTTTGCACATCGCCTACGACGCCGCCGGCCGCCGCGTCACCGACATCCGCAACAAGCTCGAAACCGGCGATGAAGGCACACACCTCTTCACCGGCATCTACGCCTGCTCGCCCGCCATCCACGACTGGCTCACGCCGGGCAAGGTGGAGTCCGTCATCCCCATCTTCCTCGCAATGATCCGGCGCGGCGTCAAAGTCGGTGCGGTGGTGCTCGATGAAGGTCAGTGGTGGGACCTCGGCAGCCGCACGCAATACCTCGCCGCTCACGCCGCCCTCAATGGCAGGCATGGCCCCGCGATTCATCCCGAGGCTCACGTCGCCCCCGATGCCATTCTGCGCCGCACCAACGTCATCGGCCCCGGCGCCACCGTCGAGCCCGGCTGCCAGCTCGAAGACTGCCTCCTCTGGCCCCACGCCCGCGTCGTCACCGGCGCCCGCCTCACGCGATGCATCGTCCGTTCAAACGTCACCGCCGCAGGGACGTTTGAAGACGTCGATTTCTAAAGCCGGGACAGTTTCAGGTTTCATTCGTCATTCCGCATTCCTCATTCGTCATTCCGCATTCCTCATTCCTCCTCATGCCTCCCGAACACGAAGCGCTCCTCATCCTCACCCGCGAGCAATTTCCCGCGCTTCGCGACTTCGCGTGCGAGGTCGAGCCCATCGTCAAAGGCGGCTCGGACCGGCATTTCTACCGACTGAACTGGGCCAACGACGCCCACGCGCCGATGATCCTCATGGTTTATACCCTGGCCCGGCGGGACAATCCGAAATTCGTCCCCGCCACGCGTCGCCTGGCCAAGCTCGGCGTGCAGGTCCCCGGCATCCAGGCTTTTGATGAGCAGCGCCTCTGCGTGTGGCTCGATGATCTCGGCCGCGTGGATCTGCACAGCTTCCGCGAGCGTCCCTGGAGCGACCGCCAGCCGCTGTATGAGGCCACGCTCCGCGAGGCGGCAAAGATCCACGGCGTCACCGAAGATGCCCTCTCTCGCACCGATCACGCGGAGCTGGAGCCGGAATTCGATGAGGCGCTCTACCAGTGGGAGCAAAACTACTTCCTCGATCACTACGTCCGTGGCTTCCTCGGTCGCGAGTTGCTCGACAAGGCATACGACGCCGCGCACGAGACGCTGCGCCGTCTCCGCCGTCGGCTGGCCCGGCTGCCGCGCTGCCTCGTGCATCGCGATTTTCAAAGTCAGAACGTCCTGATTCGCGGCGAGCAGGCCTGGTTCGTCGATTACCAGGGCCTCCGCCTCGGACTGGCCGAATACGACCTCGCCAGCCTGCTCTACGATCCTTACGTCACCCTCACCCGCACCGAGCGCGGCCAGCTCCTCAGCTTCTACGCTAGGCATCGCGGCCTCGACCCCACCGAGCTGCGCGAGGTCTTTTATCTCTGCGCCGCCCAGCGCCTCATGCAGGCCCTCGGCGCCTACGCCAACCTCAGCCGCAATCTCGGCAAACCCCACTTCGAGCAGCACATCCCCGCCGCCATCTGCAACCTCACCGAGGTCTGCGCGGAGGGTGAGGGGTTGGAGGAGCTCCGCAGGCTGTTTGCGGGCGGGGTGTAGAGATGAACGAAAGACTAATGCCCCATGAAGGTGTGGGCGAGTTCATGCCACCGCTCGATGGTGATGCCCTGATGTTGATCGACCGAGAGTGGATGATTTATGGGTTCCGTGGTGAAAAGGGAAACCCATCCAGGCGCCTGGCTTTGCACCGAAAGTTTCAGATTCACAGTGTCAGGATAAAAAGGCAGTCGTGAGCTGAGCCATCCGAAATAGGGTGGATCGTTTTGCCTGTCCGCGTCATTCCACCGGTCCGTCATGTGCGAGAAACTCGTTTCGCTGAGAGATGACCAAACTGCCAACGCCAGAGTTTCAGAGTGTCCCAGAATGGGAATCTCCAAATGCCCTCGAATGAAGAAGTGTTTTTCATCGGTCGCGGGTGAGTTCGACTCTCTGCTCAAACTCGTGCTCAGACTCCACGAGTTCTCTCCACGGAGCTTCGCAGCCAAAGCACGTTGGCAGCTCTTCGTGTAGCGAATCACAAACCTTGCATTTCCATGTCATGGGTCGCTGCCGACGCATTCTCCGCGATCTCAAGACGGGTCAGATCTTGGGTCAGGAAGAGGTTTTATCTCCCTAAAGCGGAAACATGGGCCTGACACCCACCGCGATGAGCCGGTTGATAACCATCAACAATCAGTTTTGGAGACTCTGCGGAACTCTGCGCCCTCCGCGGTTAGTTTTGGACTCACCGCAGAGGTCGCAAAGTTCCGCAGAGGATCTGAAAACGGCTCTCAAACAAATTGTCCGATGATTTGAAAACCAAGCGCTGATTTCAGCCAAATTGCTCTCCGCCCTTTGCCCTCCGCTCTCCGCCCCCGCCCTTCTCCAAATCACCAAACACCCGGCACGCCATTTGCATCTGAGGCCGTCCACCGCATCATCGCGGTTCTTTTATGATTGCCCAACGCTCCGCTGGCATCCTCGCGCCTGTTTTTGCCTTCCGCTATGACCATGACTTTGGCATTGGCGATACCCGGGCACTGCGCCAGCTCATGGACTGGGCGGTGGAGCATGGTATCGGAATTGTCCACCTGGGGAGCGCTGCCTGACACGATGAAGCCCCGCCAGGGATGCCTGGGGGGCATGTCATGCTGGAGACGCTGGCGGTGGCTCAGCGGCCGTTGTTGATGCGGGATTCCACCTTCACGCGGAGGGTTTCGAGGGCGGTGCCGAGGGTGACGGTCTCCTTGCCGGCGGCATCCTGCACGGGCTGGGAGAGGCTGCCGTGCCTGCCGGTGCCGGTAGCGCCGGCATTCAGGGAGCCGCCGGTGCCGCTGGTCTCGTCCTGAGCGGGCTCGGAGGCCTGGTTCTTTTTGGCCTGGATGCCGCGCAGGGTATCCCGGGTGATGACGGCGCTGCCACCGCTGGATTCACCCTCGGGGGTGGGGGTCTTGGTGGAGCTGCCGGAAGGGCTGGTGAGCGGCTTGTTGGGGACGAAGGGGGCGGCGACTGACATGCCGGGCATGACGTGTTCTTTGCCCTTTTCATCGACATAGACGGCGGTGCCGTTGGGATGGAACCGCAGTTCGGTGCCATCCGTGTAATGGGTGGATTCGCTGCCGTCCTTGTTTTTGACGGTGGTGGTGAAATCGTGGTTCCGTGAGGGCTTGGAGGCATCAGTGCCGCCCTTGCCAGCGTCACTGACGAGGCTGTTGCGGTCCCCGCGCATGCCCGCGGTGGGATCTTTGGAGAGAGGATTGCGGTCGTGCTTGGCGGCGCCCTCCTTCAGGGTGCCGAGGAGGCTGCCCGGGCGCTGGGTGGCGGGGGCGGTGCCTGTGGCAGCGCCCAAGAAACGGCTGCCCGCGCCCCCGGTCTGGGTCAACTTGCTGGGATCGATCTGGATCTTCTGCTTCAGCTGGTTGAGGCGCTGGGGATTGAGGCTCGTGCCGGCCTGCGCCTTTGGAGCCGCGGCCACGGGAGGCACTTTGGCGGGGGCGATCTTGG
>JBJONJ010000057.1:0-7652 GCA_046051905.1 Verrucomicrobiota bacterium | reverse complement strand
GCGCGGCGAAGCCAACATGAGCCGGCTGCGAGGCCGAGCGCCGCGAGGTCGGCGGCTGCATGCGGCAGCCCCTTTTGGACGCTGGCAGAGCAGGACGATGATCTCCTCGATCCGGCTGGATGGCACCATGGCCTGCATGCACCTGCCGGGAGCGGCGGACACAGAAGCGTTCGTGACCTATGTTGGCGAAGTTCTCTGCCCGACGCTGCGGCGCGGTGACATTGTGGTGATGGACAACCTCGCCGTCCATAAAAGACCAATGGTAGCTGTCCTGGTTGAGGCAGGAGGAGCCGAGGTGAAGTTCCTGCCAGCCTACTCGCCGGATCTCAACTCGATGGAGAAAATGTGGAGCAAGATCAAGGCACTGCTGCGCAGCTATGAAGCACGCACGACGAAAGAACTCGATGAAGCCATCAGAACAGCGTTCTCAAAAATTACAGCCAAGGATGCGATGCGTTATTTTGCCTCTTGCGGCTATAGTATTATTGAAAATGCTCTAACGACAACACCATCGTTAAGCAAACTACCCTTATCACTCACATCAGGCGCATCATCGGCCTCGCTGGTTGGAGCGGCAGTGTGGTCGTGACACTCTCCGCGTGCTCGATCTGAATGACGATGACCGCCTCGATTTGCGGCTGGCGTGACCAGCTGTTCGCGCATGTGTTCAACACCATCTAACACTAGTGTGCATTACGATTGTACCCTCTTGGCATGCGGTTTAAACTGTCTGCATGCTCCTCCGTGAAACCCTTCTCTCTGTGCTCCAGCAGCCTGCTGTGCCTGCGGTCGAGTTGCGACGGCATCGGCAGCCGGTTTGGGAACGCAACCAGTGGCAGTCGCACGCGCTGGTGCTCACTGGCGGTAGGCGCTGCGGCAAAAGCACCTTGCAGGGTCAGATCAGGCAGACGGCGAAAGGAAAAGCCCTCACGCTCAATCTCGAAGGGACGCGGCTGGATGAACTAGGCCCGGAAGACTTCGCGCGCTTGTTCGCCCTGCTCGACGAGCATCATCTCGATGCCTCCATCTACCTTGACGAGGTGCAGGAGGTGCCTGACTGGCAGTGTCTCGTCCGTTCCCTGCTCGACAAAGGCCGCCGCGTCTGCCTCGCCGCCTCTAACGCAAGCCTGCTGGGCCGTGAACTCGGTTCCAAGCTCCCTGGCAGGCATCTCTCACATGAGGTCTATCCGTTATCGTATCGCGAATTCCTCGAATTCACCGCCCGACAGCCCGGCGCGGCCAGTTTGCAGGATGATCTAGCACGCGCGGCTGTGCTGCCGCGCTCTTCGCAGAAGCTGAACAAGGCGCTGTTCTGCCTCGCGACCTATTACGGGACGTGGTGCAGCGCGACATCGTGTCCCGTCATGCCCCTGCGGGCCTTGCAGCCTCTTATGACGATCATGCTGCATCTGCTGGCCCACACCAGCCAGCCGCTGTCTTTACAGGCGCTCCCCAAGGACTCGCCCTGCACTCCGTGGCGTAAACGGGCCGCATGATCGGGTATTTGTAGGATGCCTGGCTGCTGCTGGCCGTGCCGCGATTCAGCACGAAGTTCAAACAACGCGTCATCAGCCCGCCGAAGTACTACTACGCCATCGACACCGGCCTCGCCGCTGTGAACACACCCACCCCCGCGCCTGACCACGGTTGCCGACTCGAAAACGCCGTCCTGCTCCACCTCCGCCGTTTAGGCGAGTCGCCTACCTTCGGAGCCATGCCGAACGACTGGGAATGCGACTTCGTCACGCCATCACTCGCCACCCCGTGCTGCACCCGCCTCATTCCCGCAAACCGCACCCGCGAACTCCGCGGCCTCCTCCAAACCTCGACCTTGCCCGGCGCCACCCAAGGCCAGCCAAGTGAGCTGCTCGTGCTCACGTTGGATCAGGAGGGCGAGCTTCAGGAGCAGGGAGTGGAAATGCGGGGCATTCCGGCGTGGAAGTGGCTGGATTAATGGTGCAAAAAAAGCCCGCACTTCTCATGCCATGCCCATTCCGCTTTCCAAAAGGTTCCTCAAGGTAGCTGAACGGTTATTCGAAGAGCCGCGACCTTCGGAGGTCATTCGCAGGCTGCTAAACGAAGCTCCAGAGAAGCTGCCGTTTTGTGAAAAAAGGAAACCAGATGACATGGATCAGATTCGTTTAGCGATCATGAAATTGATCGCAGAGCCAAAAGGAAATGGGGATGACATCTGCAAACTCGCGAAGGAAGATTGCCGTGATGTGATCATAGCGGCAGGCTTTGCGAACGAGCTAAGGAATCATCAAAACTGGTATGAGAGCCTTTTGGGTGGCGAAAATATAGAGAAGCGTGCTCAGAAATCCTGGTGGTCTTTCTGGCGAAGATCTTGAATGCTGGTCCTCTCATCCCCATGCGAATCCTCCTTTCCTCGTTCGCCATTCTGGTTTCGTCATTGGTGGCGGAGCCGCCGAATCTCTTTCTCGGCACGCAGGCCATCGGCGGGCGGTATCATTTCACGGCGGATGAGCCGCTGCTGGAGAGTGCGAAGCTGATCGCGGAGCTGGGATCGGGCATCATGAAGTTCTCGATCTCGAAGCAGGCCTCGTTTGGCAAAACGAAGCCGAATGTGCTCAAGAATGAGCTGGGGCTGCAAACGCTCGCGGAGATCGCCGCGAAGGACCCGACGCATCGCGCGGTGCTCGACATGGCGTTCACGCACTTCTTCATCTGGGCCTATCCCTTCACCACGCATGGCAGCGCGGGCACCTTCAAGCCTGCAGAGCGGGATCTGGAGTATCGCGAGATGGTTGACCTCACCGCGCATCTGCTGCGCACTTACAGCGGCAGCGGCAAAAAATTCTACCTAGGCCACTGGGAGGGCGATTGGCATCTGCGACCGCACTTTGACCCGAAACAGCCCTTCCCGGAGCACTTTGGCGACAACTTCATCGCCTGGCTCAAGGTCCGCCAGCAAGCCATCGACGACGCGAAGCGCGACACCCCGCATCAAAACGTCGAAGTCTGGCACTACACCGAGGCGAACCTCGTCGAACCCTATCTCAAAGGCGGCCAATGCCTCGCCAACGACATCCTCCCGCAGGTCGATGTCGATTTCGTCAGCTACTCCTGCTACGACAGCCTCCAGCGCGTCATCCGCGACGACTTGCACGCCACGCTCAACCACCTGGAGTCGAAGCTGAAGCCCAAACCGGGCATTTCCGGCAAACGTGTCTTCATCGGCGAATACGGCTTCCCCTCGCGTCGCTACTCGCCCGAGGTGCAAAACAAAAAGAGCATCGAGACCCTGATCGCCGCACTCGAATGGGGCTGCCCCTTCGTGCTCTACTGGGAGCTCTACGACAACGAAGGTACGCCCGAGAAACCCGGTGGCTTCTGGCTCATCGACGAAAAGAACGAGAAACAACCCATCTGGCAAACGCATCAGCGCTACTTCACCTGGGCCCGCAAACACCTCGCCGAGGTCCAGCAGCGCACCGGGAAGCAACCCACTGAGGCAGAGTTTCGTGCGGCGGCATTGGAGTATCTGCGCGGGCTAAAGTAGCCATCTTGCTCCGCAAGCTGAGCTTAGGGCGTTCGAACGGAGAATGCGGCATCGGAATTGCGACACGTTGGGCTCATCTCGCGGAGCGAGATGGCTACTTTGCTTCGCGGTCTCGATGCGTATCGTGAGAAGTTCACGTTTCACATTTTCCCATGCGCCTTCTACTCCTCCTTTCCTCATTCGCCATTGCTTCGCTTCGCTCACTCCTTCGGAGCAGCACACGCTTCGCTGTGCTGGCTGTCTCGCTTTGCTCGGCTCATCATTCGTCATTTTCTCAGGACACCACCGCCTGGCTGGAGAAAAACGCGACGTTGATCTTCCACGATGCCTTCGAGCGCGAAGAAGACGGCAACCTCGCCAAGGCCATCGGCAATGGCTGGAACAGCGCGACGGCGGACCGGGTGCCGGACGTGAAGATGGCGGACATCGATGGCGGCGTTTTGAAGGTCGCGAGCGCCTCGGAGGCGGCGAAGCATGCGGCGCACATTCATCATGAGGCGGGGTTCACGGATGGCGGCGCGGTGGTGCGTTTTCGGTTTCCGGGGCTGAGCAAGGGCGAGTCCTTGCAGCTCGGGTTTGTCGATCGCGAGACGAAGGGTGTGCATGCCGGCCACCTTTGCTACGGCATCCTCAGCCAGAGCAGCGTGACGCTCGTGGATCACAAAACGGGCATCATGAACCTCGAAAACCGCCGCCGACGCGATGAGGCGGCCGCGAAGAAGCAGAAGGTGCCCGCCGACCTCGAAGCGCTGCTGAAGACGAAAAGCATCAACGTGCCCTTCAAAGCCGACACGGAGTGGCATGAGCTCATTTTGCTCACGGTGGGTGATGAGATGCGTCTCACGCTCGACGGCAAACTCACCGTCAAACACCGCTCCGAGGGCTTTGCGCACCCGATGAAGCGCTGGTTCAGCTTCTTGATCCCGAACACCGTCTGGATCGACGATGTGAAGATCTGGAAGATCCGCTGAGGTCGCGTTTCAAGACTGCCACTGGCCGTTGGGGTCACGCCGCACGATCACCCGCACCTCATCCTCGATGGCGAAGAGGTGGAGCCAGCCGTTTTCGACGAGCTGGCGCACGCTTTCGTGTTTCGCGATGACGGCGTCGATGTCGCTGCGTGGCGCCTCGATGAGGACGCTGAGGCGCACGGGCTCGTGCATCCAGGTCTCGCCGTTATGGACGCTTTGCAGTGGCAGGCCGGCTTGCAGATCGCCGCCGTTGCCCTGCTGGATGCCGAAGGTGCCGACGACGTTGTGTGTGACCTTGTTGCCGCTGCCCCAGAGGCGGTTGTTCACCGTGCTGGCGTAGTATTGCAGGTTGATCCAGTTCGCGACGACCATGGGCGCGGTCATGATGAGCTCGAGCGTGCTTTTCGTGGTGTCGGCGCTGTGGCGGTAGTTGTGCAAAAAGACGCGTCCGCCGAGATTGAGATGCCGCGTGCGCTCGCGTGGCGCGGCGATGAAGGCGGCATTGCCGGCGAGGCCCCACTCAGGCCGCACCTGCGACCAATCGCGGCTGCGCTCATGGATTTTGCTGTCGAGCTCGGCGTCAAAGTGCTCGCCGAGGCCGAGCGAGGTGGCGCGGAGGCTGCGGGTGCGCTTGGCCGCGCGGCGCAGCCAGTCGCGGATCTGCTGGAGATCGCCCTGATGGCTGGCGGGGACTTTGTCGGCATCAAAGAGGGTGATCTCATCCGTGGTGGTGTCGTGCAGGGCGGCGATGAAGCGTGTGTCCTGCGGGATGCGGATGCCTTCGCCCTCGAGCACGGTGCGGACCATCGGTTGATTGAGGATGGCAGCGGCGACGCGGGCATTGGAATCGCCGGCGTGACCTCCGCAGGCACCGCAATCGAGCCCGGCGGCATACGGATTGTTCGTGGTATTGCTGCCGTGGCCGCAGAGCATGACGAGGCGGGCAAAGTTCGACGTGAGGCCCATGTTTTTCAGCGCACCGAGGGCGAGCTGCACCTGGTCCTGCGGCGGGATGCCGGCCTCGGCCTGCGTGTCATCGAGCGGATCGGGGATGAGGCGCTTGTGCTGGTGGAGATTCGGCGCGGCGCAGGTGGAGCAGGTGTGGGACTCGCGTTTGCCGAGTTGAAAGCCGTCCTTCACCAGCTTCCACGCGAAGCTGACGCCCGCGGCCTCGACGAAGCTGAAGCAGCTCACCGCGGAGGTCTTGAAGGCATTCCACGAGTGCGAGACGCGGCGTCCGAGCTGGAGCTGCTTTCTCGCGTCTTTTTCCTGCTCCGGCGTGGCCTGCGGCAGATGCTCGCGCACGCGATATTTCGGCGAGAAGAGCACGGGGACCTGCGAGGTGCCATGCCGCTGGCCAAAGGGGATGTATTCGATGGGCATGCCAAAGAAGCCCGCAAAGCCGAGCGTCTCGATCTCCGGCGATGCGGCCTCGAGTGACCGCCGTATGACCTCGGAGCGCACGTCGATGCAAAACACGGCCTGAAGAGATGGGCGGGCTTTTTCGATGCTGGCGGCCGTTTGCGCCGCGCCGCTGATCTTGGCGCAAAGATCGCGCTGGAAGCCCTTTTCGAGCGCGGCATGCCAGAGCAGCTGTTTTTGCATCGTCACATCGGGTGCGCTTTCGCTGATGAAACTGTCCTGCCAGTGACCGTGAATGCCGGAGCTGCTGAATTGCTTCAAGAGCTGCGTTTCAAACACGAGCCGCACGGCGAGCAGATCGAGCAGCGACTCGTCATGCGTGCCGTGCATGGCTTTGTCCCGGACGCAATACTGCACGTAGCTGCTCCATCCGGGCAGTGTCATGAGCAGGCGGTGCAGGTAATTCTCCGCCTGCGCGGGGGCGATGCCGAGCTGCTCCAGCATCTGGCTCACGGCCTCGCCGCTGTCCTCCGGCAGTCGGGCGATGTGCTTGCGAAAGCCCTGGAAGCCCAGCAGCTCCGGCGTGGCATCGATGAGCGCGGCCTGACGCCAAGCGGCGAAGAGCGGCAGCTTCTTCCACGGCATGCGCCAGGCGGATTGGCCTTCATCAAAGTAGGCGGCGCACCACTTCGAGATCTCCTCGATGACCAGCGTGCTCCATTTGCCGCCCAATTGAGCGGTGGCGATGTCTGCGAGGCTTTGCACGCCATTCACCGGCTGCGGCTCGGGATTTTTCAGCCAGGCGAGCAGATCGGCGGTGCTGAAGGCGCTGCCGCTTTGCGCGATGGCCTCGGCGAGGTCATGCGTGGTGATGCGGCTGCTGGCGAACTGCTGGCGGAAGTAATCCACGCTCATGAGCATGCTCTCATGCGTGACCTGGCACATGAGATCGCACACCTCGGCAAAGGGCTTGCCGGTGAGGCCGACGAAAGGATTCACGGCGACGAAACTCTGCAGCGGCCACAGCGGCGGCACGCGCAGGCAGGCATTGCGGGCATGGCGCAGCCAGTTCGGCTTCTCAGCCGTGAGGACGGCCGGTTTGGCGGCGAGGACGGACGTGGCGGATTCGAGCGTGGTATTCATAAAGGGATGTCAGATGACGGTTCAGGCGATGAGCTTGCTGGTGAGCCGGTTGAAAAGCGTGCCGAGGTAGAAGCCGTTGCTGGCATCCACGTAGAGGCGCTGGAAGGCCGGGCGAGAGGCCCAGGCGGGCAGTTGTGACTGGAAGACGAGCACCGCGAGGAAGAGCAGCGCCACGAGGATCATTACCGCGTGCTCCACGCCGCTGCGCAGCGGTGCGTAGGCCGGCACGCTGGCCGCGAGCAGGTGCTCAAAGCCCGCATGCAGCGCGAAGCATGCCGCCGTAGTCACCGCGACAAGGCCAATGCCGCGCAGGATGAGCCTTTGCCGCATGCTGCTGCTCCAGAGCGTCCACAGTAGGTGAGACATCGCCATGATGAAGACCGCGATGAGCAGCACCTGGCCTGGATCATTCGCCAGATCGAAGCTGAACGCCGCCGCGACACCCAAACCGATCACGATCGACACCGCGAGCGAACCGAGCACCACCAGCGGATGCGCCGCGGGCCGTCCAACCGGCGTCCACGCGGATTTTGCGAGATTCACCACGCTGCCGCTGCTCAGGAAGGCATGCGCTTTGTAGAGCGAGTGCGCCACGATGTGCATCATCGCCAGCGCGAAGGCCCCGAGGCCGCATTGCAGCATCATGAAGCCCA
>JBJONJ010000056.1:0-6045 GCA_046051905.1 Verrucomicrobiota bacterium | reverse complement strand
ACCGCACCGGGCATGCGCTGCGCGGGTTGACACGGGACATCCCGGTGGGCGGCTTTGTGATCATGTAGGGGCCATCGGGCTTGGGCAGGACACTCGCGAGTTGAACGATACAGAGAAAGTTTCAATCGGATCCCCCATGCTCCCCGCGGGGCAAGCGTTGTTCCGTGCCGGTGGCCGGCAGGCTTTGCGGGAGGATGCCCAAAAGGCCAGCCCATGTGCATTCTCGTGGCTCTCGAGCGGGACACGGCCACTCCCTCAGCTTCTGTTCTTGAAAACGGCTCTGCCTCCCGCATCGTGGTCGCTTGTATGACGAAAACCGCCCGTTTCATCGCCTTCGCCGCCAGTTTGGCCCTCGTGTCGTGCCAGACCCCTGCCGATCCCGCTGCCAACGTAAGCGATCCGTATGCCTCGAACTACAACGACGGTTTCTACAATCCTTACCCGGGCGAGGGCGGCACGATGCAGTCCGGTGCTCCGTCGCAACTCAGCTACCAGAAGCCCCCGGTGACTACCGAGGCACCGCTGCCGGAGCCGCCTGCCGATCCATATTCCTTTGGTGGAGCCGCCAAGCCCTCCACCAGCTCGACGACCAGCAGCAAGCCGAAGACCGTCGCCAGCAGCACATCATCGAACAAGTCCACCACGAGCTCCTCGAAGTCGAAATCCAAGTCGAAGCCCAAATCCTCCAGCGGCTCCCGCTACACGGTGTCCAAGGGTGACACGCTTTATGGCATCGCTTTGAAGAAAAAGACGAGCGTGGCCAAGCTCAAGGCCGCCAACGGCCTGAAGAGCGATCTCATCCGCCCCGGCCAAGCCCTGAAAATTCCCTGATTCAGGCCGTCATGGCTTGAATAAACCGACTGCGTCCGGCGTCCGAAACCCGCCTTCACCCTGAAAATGTCCGCCGCCGCCCCTGCCGCGACCGATCCCGTCGAGCCGCTCGACGTCGATCTCGTCAAACGCAGCCAGGCGGGAGACACGCGTGCGTTCGACCTGCTCGTCACACGCTATCGGGGAAGGATTTACGCCATGACTTACCATCTCGTCCAAAATGAAACCGAGGCCTGGGACCTCGCGCAGGAGGCCTTCATCAAGGCCTGGCGTGCCCTGCCGAATTTCAAGATGGACGCTGCCTTCTATACCTGGCTCTACCGCATCGCCCACAACGCCACCTACGACTGGCTGCGGAAGAAAAAGATCCAGGGAGATGGCGAGTTCGATGACGAGCGCACCGAGCACCGCGCCATGCCCGGCTCCCGCACCGCGCCGCAGGGCTTTGATGCCCCGGACCGCGCCATCAAACGCCAGGAACTCGGCCAGCGCATCAACGAGGCCATCGCCCGCCTCTCCGCCGACCACCGCCGGGCGATTGTGCTCAGAGAGATCGAAGGACTCTCGTATGAAGAGATCGCCGAAGTGATGAAGTGCTCGCTCGGCACCGTCATGTCGCGCCTGTTTTACGCCCGCAAGAAACTCCAGGAAATGCTCAAGGACACTTATGAAAACCCCGTCTGACGAAAACCACGATCTCATCCGCTGGCTCGACGGTGAAATGACCGCCGCCGAACGCCGCGCCTTTGAGGCCACCCTCCAAAACGACCCCGAGCTCGCCGCCGAGGTCGAATCGATGCGCCAACTGAGCGAAAGCCTCAAGGCGCACCTCCCCGCGGAGATGCCCGTGCCGCACGCGGACTTCTTCAACTCGCAAATCCAGGTCCGCATCGCCCAGATGGAGGCCGAGGATGCCCGCGAACGTGAAAAAGCCGCTGCCAGCACCGCTGGCTGGCTTTCCTGGCTGCGCATGCCCTGGCTCGCCGGAGCCGCCGCGGCCGCGTTTGCCATCGCCGGGCTCGTTTGGACGCAAAACGGCTCCAGCGGACGCTCCACCATCCTCAGCACCTACACGCCGAATCCCTCCGTGAAGGCTCAGATCATCGAAAATGCCGAGGCCGGTGCCACGGTCATCATGCTCGAAGGCCTCGCCCCCATTCCCGCTGACAAAAAGGTCGCCGGCTTCAAAGTGCATCACGCCGAATCCGACGCCGAAGTGGCCACCACGACGCTGTTTGATGAAAACGGCACGGTTTTGGCCGTTGTGGCCCTCAACGCCAAAGGCCAGCCGCAGATGCTGAAATGACGAATGACGAATTCAGAATGACGAAAGAATCTCCAAATCCGAAGTCCGAATGGCGTGCAAGCAAAGCGCGACGTGGCCATTCGTGCTTCGTGCTTCTTTCGTCCTTCGTCCTTCTGATTTCGTCATTCGCCTTCTCCCAGGCGCCCGCTCCGGTGCCAGTCACCAAGCCCGCCACCGACGGCAAAGTCTGGGGCGCTCTCATCTACGCCACGACCGACGCTGCGAAGCTCACCGGCAGCGCCGAGCAGATGCCGGCGAACCAAAAAGACCTCCCGGCTCGTCTGGCGAAGGCTTTCACGCCTTACACACACTTCGAGATCATCGGCCAGCACCTTCAAGATGTGTTCCGCGAGTATGAATCGTGGGTTGTTCCCTCCCGCGATCTGTTTTTGAAAATCGACTCAAAAGGCCCGGCGGCCGGTGGTGGCATGAATCTGCACCTCCAAGTCTGGCGGGAGCAGCAGGTGCTCGTCAAAACCGACGCCATCCTGCGTGCCGGCAGCCCGCTCTTCATCGGCGGGCCGAAATGGCGTGACGGGCAGCTCCTCTTCGTGCTCGACGTGGGGAAGAAGTAATCGCTGCGGCACGGTTTCTTGTAGCTCCCATCTGGTGGACTGCGTAGTCTCTGGGTGACGACCATGCAACCGCACGCGCCCAACGCTCCCTGCTGCTGCGCCTCTCCGAAACCGGACGGGGTTGAAAAGGTCGTGAAGCCCCCGGTGGATGCCAAAACCGCCGCCTACATCTGCCCGATGTGTGAGGGCGTGGGCTCGGACAAGCCAGGCTCCTGTCCGAAGTGCGGCATGGATCTTGAAAAGAACCCGCTCGCCGTGAGCAGCACACCCGAATGCTGCGGTGATGGCGGCGATGCGGAGTTGAAGGAGCTTTGGTGGCGCTTGCGCTGGGGCTCCTTGATGACGCTGCCCGTCGTGGTGCTCAGCATGGGCATGGACCTGCCAGTGATCCGCGACATCCCGGCGGATGCCTCCGCATGGATGCAGCTCGTGTGGGCTACGCCAGTGGTGTTTTGGTGCGGCTGGCCGTTGCTGGTGCGTTTTGCACGTTCCTTCGCCACGCTGAAGACGAACATGTTCACGCTCATCGGCCTCGGCGTGCTCTCGGCGTGGGTTTACAGCACGCTTGTCATCGTCGCGCCAGATCTGCTGCCGCACAGCGGAGGTCACGGGCACGCGCCGGTGTATTTCGAAAGCGCCGCGGTGATCACCGTGCTCGTCATTCTCGGCCAATTGCTCGAATCGCGGGCTCGGCGCGCCACCGGCTCGGCCATCGAATCGCTGATGAGGCTGGCACCGCGAACGGCGTTGCTCGTGGAAGGATCGACGGAACGCGAAATCCCGCTCGATACCGTGAAGCCGGGCGATGTGCTGCGCATCAAGCCCGGCGGCAAAATCCCCGTCGATGGTCTCGTGCTCGAAGGCGTCTCCACCATCGATGAGTCGATGCTCACTGGCGAGCCGATGCCGGTGATGAAGAAAGCCGACAGCCGTGTCACCAGCGGCACGGTGAATGGCAATGGCACGCTTTTGATGAAAGCCGAGCGAGTCGGCGCGGACACGCTTTTGAGCCAGATCATTGCTCTCACGGCTCAGGCACAACGCAGCCGGGCTCCGGTGCAGCGGCAGGCGGATCGTGTTTCAGGTTGGTTCGTGCCGGTGGTGGTCTTGATCGCGATTTTGACCTTCCTCGTGTGGTGGGAGTTCGGACCGCAGCCGAGCCTTGGCTTTGCCATCGTCAATGCCGTGGCCGTTTTGATCATCGCCTGCCCCTGTGCGCTCGGCCTTGCCACGCCGATGGCCGTGACGACGGGCATGGGCCGTGGAGCGCAGCTCGGCGTGCTCATCAAAGACGCCGAGACGCTCGAACGTCTCGGCACCATCGACACCATCCTGCTCGACAAGACCGGCACGCTTACCGAGGGGAAACCGAGCGTCGTCGAGGTGCATCCCCTGCCCGGATTGTCCGCCCGTGATCTCCTCGCCTGCGCCGCAGCTGTGGAAGCTGCCAGCGAGCATCCCATCGCGAGTGCCATCGTGGCCTCCGCGAAGGAGCGGAACCTTCAACTGGCCAAAGTGAAGGATTTTCAGGCCGTGCCCGGCGGTGGCGTGATCGGCACCGTGGGCGACAAGGAGGTCTTCGTGGGCCAGGCGGCCTTCTTGAAGAAAAAGGGCGTCTTCATCGATGCCGAATGCTCCACGCGTTCCGCGGAATTGCAGGCCAGCGGCTTCACCGTGGTGCTCGTCGTGTTCGATGGCCGCCCGCTCGGCCTCATCGCTCTCACCGATAAGATCAAAGAGAGCACCAAGCCCGCCATCGAGGCCCTCCACGGTCTCGGTTTGAAGTTCAAGATGCTCACCGGGGATACCCGCTCCACCGCCGACCGCGTGGCGAAGGATCTGCGCATTGACGAAGTCGCCGCCGAGCTCAGCCCGCATGACAAACTGGTGCATGTGTATCAAATGAAGGAGCAGGGCCGCCACGCCGCTTACGTGGGCGATGGCATCAACGACGCTCCGGCGCTCACAGGCGCCGATGTCGGCATTGCGATGGGCACCGGCACCGATGCCGCGATGCACAGCGCCTCCGTCACCCTCGTGAAGGGCGATCTCCGCGCCCTCCACCGCGCCTTTACCCTCAGTCGAGCCACGCTGCGCATCATCCGGCAGAACCTCGCCTTCTCCTTCCTCTACAATGCCATCGGCATCCTCATCGCCGCCGGCGTCCTCTATCCCTTCACCGGCCGCCTCCTCAGCCCCATGCTCGCCAGCGTGGCGATGTCCCTGAGCAGCCTGACGGTGATCCTGAACTCGCTGCGGCTGCGCTGGTTCAAGTAGCCGCCCGACTTGCTTTTCCCGGTGGCAAAGCCCCGCTTCATGGCTAAAGGCACGCCCCCATCATGCAGCCGAACACGCCTCCGCCAGCCGCTCCCGAACACTCCGAATCCGAACTGCTTCAAATTCGCCGCGACAAGCTCGACGAACTCACGAAAGCGGGCGTGGACGCGTTTGGCGGTCGTTTTGACACCACGCACCAGCCAGGGGCGCTGAAGGCCGCGTTCGAGGAAAACCTCACCGTGAGCGTCGCGGGCCGCATTTTGAGCCGTCGCGAGATGGGGAAGGCCACCTTCTTTGACCTCGGCGACATCTCCGGCCGCATGCAGTGCTACTTGAGCAAGTCCGACGTGGGTGATGAGGCCTATGCGCAGTTCTCCGGCCTCGTGGACATCGGCGACTTCGTCGGTGTGGAAGGCTTCACCTTCATCACCAAGCGCGGGGAGAAATCCATCCACATCAAAAAGCTCACGCCGCTCTCCAAAGCGCTGCGTCCGCTGCCGGACAAGTGGCACGGTGTCACCGACAAGGAGATCAAATACCGCCAGCGCTACCTCGATCTCATTTCCAATGATCGCAGCCGCGAGATCTTCGTCACGCGCAGCAAGATGGTCGCCGCCATCCGCAACTACATGCAGGAGCGTGGCTTCATGGAAGTCGAGACACCGATGATGCAAGACGTGCCCGGCGGTGCCGCTGCAAAGCCCTTCGAGACCTTCTTCCATGCGCTGAACCAGCCGATGTTCCTGCGCATCGCGCCGGAGCTGTATTTGAAGCGCCTGCTCGTGGCCGGCTTCACGCAGATCTTCGACTTGAACCGCAACTTCCGCAAGGAAGGCCTCTGCCGCCGGCACAATCCGGAGTTCACCAGGCTGGAGGCCTACTGGGCCTATGCCGACTTCGAAAAGATGGCCGACCTCGTCGAAGGCATGATCTGCCACCTCGCCGAAAACTTCTGCGGCGGCCTCAAGATCGAGCACAAGGACGACGAGGGCAATGTCACCAAGTCCATCAACCTCGCCCGCCCGTGGAAGCGTGCCCGCTACACCGATCTGCTCA
>JBJONJ010000055.1:0-6763 GCA_046051905.1 Verrucomicrobiota bacterium | reverse complement strand
GAGGTTCGTGCTCTGGAAGACGATGCCGACTTTCTTTTCCTCGAAGTGCGTGTCGTGCTCCACCCACTCGTGCAGCTCGACTTCGTTGGTGGGCTTGTAGCGCACGCGCATGAAGTGTTTTTTGTCGCGCAGGTCTTTGGGCCAGTGGCTGCTGGTGAGGAATTCCTGGCCGCAGGTGCCGCTGTAGGCGGGGAAGTAGTTGCCGGCGGGGATGTGGATGTCGGGGTAGGGCGCATTGAGCGCATGCACGGCGCTGGCGAAGACGGGATGGCTGCCGACGTGGAAGCCCCAGTCATCAAAGGTGATGCCCCAGGGGTTTGTGCTCATGTAACCGCCAAAGGCGAGCAGGCGGCCGGTGGCGGGGGTGTAGCGGAAGAAGCTGCTCTCGCGGGCGCGGACAGGGCCGTAGGGCGTCTCGACCTGGCTGTGATGGAAGATGCTCTCGCGGAAGATGAGATCGCCCTCGGGACTCCAGACGAAGTCGTGCAGGGCGTGGTGGCTGTCCTCGGTGCCGAAGCCGGTGAGCAGCTTTTCGCGGTGGTCGGCCTTGCCATCGCCATCGGTGTCTTTGAGGAAGGTCAGATGCGGCTGGTCGGAGACGAAGACGCCGCCGTTGCCGAACTCAAAGCTGAGCGGGATGGCGAGCTTGTCGGCCCACACGCTGCATTTGTCGGCGCGGTGATCGCCATTGGTGTCTTCGAGGATGAGGATCTTGTCCTGCGGGGCCTCGCCGGGCATGATTTGTGGGTAGGTGGTGCTCGTGCTGACCCAAAGGCGGCCTTTGGCATCGAAACGAATCTGAATGGGCTTCACAAAGAGGTCGGGGAAGTCTTCTTCGGAGGCGAAGAGGCTGACTTCGAAGCGTGGGTCCACTTTGAAGGCCTTCAATTCATCGGTGGGTGAGACCCATTCGTTGATGGGGCGGTCTCCGGTGATGGTGGGGAGGGTGTCTGTGGTTGTGTCGTCTGGGGGGACTGGATTGACCGGAGTGACTGGATTGACGGCGGTGGCCCAAATGGCCTGGTCGCGGGTTTCGGTCATTTGGAGGAGCTTCTTGAGCTCGCCGGGGAAGTTCACGACGCCGTAGGGCTCCATGCGGCCGCCTTTGATGTAGTAGTAGTTTAGCGGGCGGTAGTGCTGGAAGAACTTGTCCTCCTTTTCGACCACGGCGGCGCGGACGGCTTCGTTGAGCTTCGGTGGCGTCTCCTGCGTGAGCTGGTTGTAGAGGCGCTCGGCGAAGGCGGCGTAGCCTTCGCGGTTGAGATGCACGCCGTTGGTCGTCTTCGGGGTCGAATCGGTGAAAACATCCGCAAAGGCCACTTTCTCGGTCGCGGCGACCTTTTTCATGGCGTCGGTGTAGAGCTTGATTTGAGCGTTGAGATGCTCGTGGGGCTTTTCGGCGGCGGTGGGGCTCACGAGGACGATTTTCGGCTCCGCGCTGCCGTTGTAGCGATGGCTCTTCAGCTCGATCAAGAAGGCTTTGAGGAGTGTTTCGAACTCGGCGAGACCCTTTTCGCCTTTGAAGCTCTCGTTGAAGCCGAAGGCGGCGAGGATGACGTCGGCCTTTTGCTCGGTGAGGTGCTGGTTGAGGTCGCCAAAGCCATCCGGCCGCGGGCGCAGGGCCACTTCATCGGCGGACCAGCTGAGGTTGCGGAAGACGAGCTTCTCCCCGGCAAAGCGCTGATGCATCAGCGCCTCGAACTGGCCATCGTCGCGCATGCGGTCGAAGAGCGAATTCCCGATGAGGGCGATGCGGGTGCCGGGTTTCAACTCCAGCGGGAGCTGGGAGAAAGCGGGAACGGCAAGCAGGAGGCTGAGGAGGAGGCGCTTCATGAGATGGGAGCGTCTCAGACGGGCGGACAAGGTTTCATGTTTCAAGTTCCAGGTTTCAAGATGGAGCGTGCCCTGGAACTTGGGCGCATCGCCGACACCGGTGTCGAGGGCGGGAAGAGCGCCCTCCGAACGGAGAATACCCTCCGGCACACGACAGCGGCGTCGCGCCAAGGCTTGCCGCCGCACTCCACGACGCTGTCGCGACGTCGAGAACTCCACATCATTCCGGCGACGGACCCTCAGCGCAGCGTGACGAAGTCGTTGTGATTGAGAAGGGCCTGCAAAAACAGCGGGCGGTTGTTTTTGAGGGACGCGAAGGCTTCGAGACTGACTTGCTGCTCTTTGTCCGTGGGCGGGCGGTTAAGGATGGTGAGGAAGCTGCGGCGGATGAAGTCGGTGGGAGAGAGCGGGGCAAGCTTGGAAGCCAAGGCCTCGGCGGTGGCGCGGCTGAGCTGGCTGTTGGTGAGGGCGAGGGCCTGCTGCGGGACGACGCTCTCATTGCGGCGGTAGCATTCGAGGACGTTGGCGTTGTCGAAGGCACCGAGGAAGCGGTGCTCGGTGTCGGGCGTCTGGATGAAGTAGAGAGAGCGTCGCGGAAGGCTTTCAGCCTTGTCGGGATCGAGGCTGGGGCCGCCGAGGGTGAGGTCGAGTTTGCCACCGAGAGCGAGCAGGGCATCGCGGACGGCCTGGGATTCGAGACGGCGCGGATTCATGCGCCAGAGGAAGGTGTTGTCAGGATCGGCGGCGAGCGTGTGAGCATCGGCGGCGGCATTGCTGGAGCTGCGGCGATACAAATCACTGAGGACGATCTGCTTGATGAGCCACTTCATGCTCCAGCCGTTTTCCATGAAGCCCGCGGCGAGGGTATCGAGGATGTCTTGTTGAAGCGGAGCGGGTGCTCGCAGGCCGAAATCGCTCACGTCGGGCACGAAGCTGGAGCCGGTGAGGCGCATCCACACTTGATTGACGAGCACGCGGGCGGTGAGCGGGTTCCGTTTGTCGGCGATCCATTGCGCGAAGGCGAGTCGGCGGCCGGTGCTGGTGGCTGGATAGGTTTGGACCTTGGCATTGTCGGGATCGTCGGGGCCTTCCTGGGCTTTGAGTGAGGCCAAAATGGGCGTGAAAGCCTCGCCGGGGGCGTTGAGTTTCTTTTTCGCGGCTTCGACGGCGTTTTGAGCGGCTTTGAGCTTCTTGGCGTCCTTTTGGGGATCGAGCGCGGTGAGCTCTGTTAGGTTTTTTTCGAGTTGGTAAGCGGCTTGGGCGGCTGCGGCGGCTTTTTTCAAAGCCGGGTCTTTGTCAGCGGCGACGATGGCTTGGATCATGTGAACGTGAAGCTGGCCGAGACGGCCTTTTTCAGCCTGCGCAGCGGCGAGATGAGCGGGAATGACAAAAGGCAGCGAAACAGGCTGCCAGGCTGTTTTGGGAAGCTGGATCGGCATGGGCTTGAACGAGGCGAACTCGAGCACGCCGGGGATGCCGGGGGTCATGGGCTTGGATTTGTCTTCGTTCTTCTCATCGCCGCGGATGTGGCGGTAGGTGGCGCGGTCGAGGTGGAGATCGAAAACGCGGGGCAGGCCGCCTTTGTCGAAATCGGTGATGCCGGGCTGGGGATCGAGGCGGACGTGCAGGGGCTCGAAGACGGCGCGGAGGCGGTAGTAGTCCGTGTGGTCGATGGGGTCGTATTTGTGATCGTGGCACTTCACGCACTGCATGGTGAGGCCCAGGAAGGCGCGGCTGGTGTGCTCGATGGTCTCATCGAGCCAGGTGGTGCGGTTGAAGAGGTAGTAGCTGCGAGCGAGGAAGCCGGTGGCACGCAGCGTGGAGCGATCCTCCGGCGCGAGTTCATCGGCGGCGAGCTGCTCAATGATCATGCGGTCGTAGCCTTTGTCGGCATTGAGGCTTTCGATGATCCAATTCCGCCAGTGCCAGAGGTGCTTTTGTGAATGGCGGAGCTGGGCGCCGAGGCCATACCAATCGCAGTAGCGCCAGATGTCCATGAAGTGACGTGCCCAGCGCTCGCCGAATTGCGGTGAAGCGAGGAGTCGGTCCACCAAGGCTTGATCGGACAGATCAGTCGGATCAGACAGATCTGGTGGGAGGCCGGTGAGATCAAAATGGACGCGGCGAAGCCACACCTCATGGGCCGCGGCGGGTTGGGGTTTGAGCTGTTTCGAGGCGAGGTGCGCGGCGTGCAGGGCGTCGATGCTCTGGCGGGAGCTTTTTGGCACCTGATAGGCCCAGTGTGCCCGCGGATCGGCCTCGGGTTGTTCATCGGTGAGGCCAGGAGCACCGGCGGTGATCCATTCGCGCACTTTGGCGATCTGCTCGGCATTGAACATCGCGCCTTCGCCCTCCGGCGGCATGCGCTCGGATTTGTCGGTGGTGGTGAGGCGGTCGAGCAGGTGCTTCGTGGCATCGCCGTTGTCGCCGCCGGTTTTCAGCAGCGCGACGGTATCGAGGCGGAGGCCAGCTTTTTGCTTCAAAGCGCCGTGGCAGGCATAGCAGCGCTCTTTGAGCAGCGGCTTGATGTCCTTCGCATAGTCCACCGCCATCGCGGAGGACGCGAGGGCGGCGAAGAAGGTGAAGAAGGTGAAGGCGAGGCTGGTGAGGCGAAGTGGCACCAGAGCCATACGGCCTCCGTGAGCCGCTTTTACTTCTTCAACGTGAACTGCGCCGGGATGGTGATCACATCGGCGACGACGCACCAGATGGCGATGAAGAGCACCCGCATGCCGAGAGCCATGAGATGAAGGTTCTTTTTGCCGACGATGGTGGGGGGCGGCGGCAGTTGGGCGTGCAGTTTGCGCAGCAGCATGAACCACACGCCCCAGGCGAGCGGCAGCAGGATGGCGAGGCCGATGGCGGCCTCCTTTTTCTCGGCATCCTCGGCGTGGTGGATGGAGATGATACTGTCATTCGAGAGCAGCCAGCCAGCGATGATGGTGATGGCGGCGATGCCGTAGTGGATGGCGTCGTGCAGCTTCGTGCGGAACCATTCGTCGGTCTTGGTGAGGTCGTCGTTCGGGGGGGGGGCTCACGCGTTGGGTTTTGTAGCTTGAGCCAAGCTAGGGCAGCAAGAAGAAACCCGCGCCGCCGGCAAGGACGGACACGGGTTTGGCAGAAACGGGATGCGGGAGTTTACTCGGCCTTCTTTTTGGCCGCAGCCTTGCCTTTGCCCTTGGCGGCCCCTTTGCCAGCAGCGGCAGCGGGGGCGACTTTTTCGCCGGGCTTCGGCAGCGTGGCCTGGATGGACTCCCAGCCGGGATTCAGCGTGGCCTCGCGTAGGGCAAAGTTGCGAAAGCAGACGCTCTGACCGCCGACGGTGAAGCCGGGCGATGCCTTTTGCGTCGTGAAAAGCTCGGAAGCGCCCCACGCGGCGAGGCCATCGACCTGGCCGTATATTTTATCGCCCACCATGTCGAGGCGGACCTTGTGCCAGGTGCCGGGTTGGAGGTCAGCGGGGAAGCGGGCGAAGACGACGGCCTTGTCCGGACCTTCGTGGTCGTTGTCGTCACGCTGGATCGTCACGGACTTTGGCGTGATGAGGATGCGGGCCATGTGGTCCTTCACCGCGTTGATGGACAGGCTGGTGGAGCGGGCACCGTCGAACTTGAATTCATACTCGATGGTGAAGTCCTGCATCTTGTTTGGGATGCGCAGCACGGCGCCGTGTTTGTCCTCGACGAGTTCGCTGCCGCGCATGGTGCCGTCAGCGGCCTCCCACTTGCCCTTGGCGGCCTTCCATGGGGTGCCCGGAGCGCCGTCGAGCTTCGATTCGAGGATGACTTTGCCGGGAACAGCCAGAAGGGGCTTGGGGTCCTCCGCGCGTGCGGTGACTGCGGCCAGGCTGAGAAGGAGAAGAGCGGTCGTTTTCATGGGCGGGTGGGAACGGCCGGGCGGGAAGTCTGTTGCAGCAATTTTCACGTGCTGGTAGAAGCCACAGATGCGCACGACGTTGTTCTGCCTTCTTCTTTTTCTCATTTCCATGCACGCCGCTGAACCCCAGGCCGAAAACTGGCTCGCCAAAACGAAGATCGCACCGCCGATGAAGGTGCCGGAGAGCATGGAGGCATGGCAAAAGCAGCGCGGCGAGATTCGCGCCAAGCTGCACGAGCTGCTCGGCGATCTGCCGGCGCGGCCGCCGGTGTCGGCGGTTCAAGTGGTGAGCACAGAAGACAAAGGCAGCTACAGGCTGGAGACGATCCAGTTCGACAACGGCGCGGGCGAAATCGTGAAGGGCCTGCTCTTTGTGCCAAAGAAGGCGACCGCGCAGAGCAAGGCTCCGGCGATTCTTTACTGCCACTGGCATGGCGGGCAGTATGACATCGGTAAAAGCGAGCTGCTGGGCACGAACGCGGTGCCGGAGGCTCCCGGGCCGGCGTTGGCGGAGGCGGGTTATGTGGTGCTGGGCATCGATGCGCCGTGTTTTGGCGAGCGAAACGGCCAGGGGCCGGATGGACCGCAGCAAAAGGGCAGCGCAGGGGAGATGTCAGCCTCCAAATTTCATCTGTGGGCCGGGCTCACGCTGTGGGGCATGATGATTCGTGATGACCTCACGGCGCTGGATTACCTTTGCAGCCGCTCAGAGGTGGATGCGGACCGAATCGGCGTGACCGGCATTAGCATGGGCTCCACACGGAGCTGGTGGGTCATGGCGATGGACGAACGACCGCGTGCGGCGGTGTGCGTGGGCTGCATGACACGCTACGAGGAACTCATCCGCGCCGGCATGCTGAAGGCCCACGGCATCTACTACTATGTGCCAGGCATGTTGAAGCACTTCGACACCGAGGCCGTCATCGCCCTCGCCGCGCCTCGACCGATGCTTTTCATGACCGGCGATCAAGACGGCGGATCACCAGTGGAAGGCGTGCGGCATCTCGGCGACATCGTGGGCAAGGTGTACGGCCTCAGTGGGTCGCAAGAGCGC
>JBJONJ010000054.1:0-12658 GCA_046051905.1 Verrucomicrobiota bacterium | reverse complement strand
TGATCGCCGTTCGAATAGAGTGGATGATGCGCGGCGACGATGGTGAAGGTGCCACGAGGCTTGGCGAGTTCCGCTTTGAACCACGCGAGCTGCTCCGCCTCCTCCGCCGTGCTCAGTGAGGCACGTGGCTTGCCGCTCTTTTTGTCCTTCGATCCGCTCACAGCGGGTAGATTGCTATCGAGGCAAAGGAAGGTGACCGGACCGGTATCCACGCGATACCATTTCGCCGGCAGGTGCCAGCGCACGCCGGGCTTTTTCGCATAGGCGAGCTGCACATCCTGCCCGCCCGCGTTGTCATGGTAGTCGTGGTTGCCGAGCACGGCATGCATCGGACCGGGGAAAACGGCGGCTGGGTACATGTCCTCGATCTCGTTTTTCCAACGCGGAGAGTTCGTGGTGAAACCTTCGGGTGCCTTGTCCTTGCTGTAAAAGTTATCCCCCAGCATCCAGAGCGCCTGGGGCGTGAGGCCGGCCTTGGAAACGAAGCCCTGCATCGCGGCGGAAACCTTCTTCTGATCGGCTCCGCCGGTGCCGAAATCACCGATGCAGAGGAAATTCAACGCTCCAGCCGCCGGAGCGGCAGCGGCCTGAGTGCGAACATTCAGAGCGAGGGCGGCGCTTGAACAAAACAGCGTCTTCAGAGCACGACGGCGGGAAAGCGGGGCGGAGTTTTTCATGGAGGCGGCTGGAACGTGGCCTACACTCGCCTTCATGCAGCCACGCTCAGCGATCCGTGCCCTTTTTTTGTGCGGGACGCTGCTGCTCGCGAACTGCGAAAAAACACCGGAAGCTGGCGGAAAGGCCTTCGGCACCTCGTGGACCCTCAAAGCATCCTCGGCAGGCGATTTTCAAAACCTTCTGCAAGCCGACCTTGATCGCTGGGAGGCGGTCTTTTCGCACTGGAGGCCTGATTCGGCGGTTTCACGCTTTAACGAGTCCAAGAGCACCGACTGGCAAAGCCTGCCGCCGGAAGTCATCGAACTCGTCCGGCTCGCCAAACGCATCGCCGATGACACCGATGGGGCTCTCGACATCACGCTGGCCCCACTGATCGACCTTTGGGGCTTCGGAGCCAAAGGATCACGCCAAGTGCCTCCTAGCGATGCCGAGATCGAAAAAGCCCGCCAGCCATGCGGCTGGCATTTGCTCGACATCCGCGATGAACCTCCTGCCGTGCGGAAAAAGCATCCGCTGCTGCGGTTGAACCTCTCGGCCATCGCCGAGGGCTGGGCGCTCGATCAACTTGCCAAGCGATTGGCTGCGGCGGGCGTGCAGGACTTTTTGCTCGAACTAGGCGGCGAGGTGCTCGCCCGTGGTCACGGTCCCGATGGGAAGCCATGGCTCGTCGGCGTGCAGATGCCGGAGGCTTCATCGAAGCAGCCGATGCAGGCCTTGAGGCTGGAAAATGCCTGCCTCGCTACCAGCGGTAGCTATCGGCAGTACTTTGAGCATGAAGGGAAAAGCTATCCTCATGTGCTCGACGCACGCACCGGCAGGCCGGTGGCTCATGCTCTGCGCTCCGTGAGCGTAAAGCACGCCTCGGCTTCGCTCGCGGATGGCTATGCTACCGCGCTGCTCGTATTGGGGCCGGGAAGGGGGCGCGCAGTGGCCGACGGGCTCGGGCTCAATGTGCTGTGGGTCGAGTGAGCACGTGACTCACTTGTCCTTGTCACCAAACAGGCGCTTCCAGAACGACTTCTTCTGCGGCTCCTCTGGAGCAGCTTGCGGCGCGGCCCCCGGAGCATAGATCGGAGCGCCTTGCTGGATCGCGTTGCCCTGCTGGACGGCAGGAGCGGGTTGCAATCCGGTCGCCTGGGGCTGGTCGGGATTCGGCATGGACTTGGTGAAGTCGATGGTGGAAGTTTTGAAGGTGGGAGTCTTGGTGTCGTAGTTGATCACCTTGGGTTTCGACGGCTTTCCGGCGGCATCATACTCATAGATCACCTGCTGAAAGACCTCGCCCTGAAGATTGGCAGTGCGCATTTCCTTCACCCGGTTGTAGGAATCGAAGACCATCATGGAGCGGGCCACGAGGTTGTTCTTGCCGTCATACACATTTCCTTGCGTGGGCTGGCCCATGTCGTTGACGAGATAGTGCTTCCGCATGGTGAGCACGCCGTTCGCGTCAAAGGTCTTCTCCTCCAGTTCGCGCACATTCATGTCGAGTACGCTCTCGGTGTGCGACTTGTCATCGTGGTAGTGCGATTTGGCGATGATGCCCGGTCGTGCTGCGGGCGGATTGGCCGCCGGGGCGGCGGCAGCAGCCAGCAACAGAAGCACAAAAATGGCGGAGCAGTTTTTTGTTTTCATAAGATAGTATAGGCGAGAATACTGACCCCGTATTCCGCCTCAACGAAAAATCCCATTCTCAAAAAACGCGCGTCATGTCCCCCACCCAAGCCACGCTTCTGTCCTGGAGCGATTTTCTCGATCAGACGATCTCGTCCTTCGGCTGCTCCACCGGCACTCTCCACCGCCTCGATCCTGGGGACGGTCACCTCAAGCTTGTGGCGCACCGTGGCATCCCGGACGCCTTGATGCCGGTGATTCAAAGCATTCCCGTGGGCAAGGGCATCGCCGGGGCCGCCGCCCAATGCAAGGAGCCGGTGGAACTGTGCAACCTGCAAACCGACACCTCCGGCGTGGCCAAACCTGGTGCCAAGCAGACGCAGGTGCAGGGCTCGCTCGCCGTGCCCGTGCTCGACGCCGGGGGACGCCTCTGTGGCACGCTTGGCATCGGCAAGCTCACCCCCTACGAGTTTAGCGACGAGGAAAAGAACCGTCTCATCGCCACCGCGCGCGACATTGCAGCTAGGCTGCTTCCGGCCGGGTAAGGTCCATGATTGGCCTTGTCGTTTTTCGTCTTGCCGGTCATCTTCAGCACATGACGATCACCGCCCGAGTGCAGAACCGCACTATTCACCTGCCCGCCGATGTGCCCATCGCGGATGGGACCCTCGTGACCATTCATACGGAGGAGGTGGTGCAGCCGAAGAAGGCGGCCGGTTCCTGGATGCTGAAGTATGCTGGCATGGCGGACGATCTGCCTACGGATGCTGCCTCGCAGCACGATCACTATCTGTACGGAGCGCCTAAACGCTGAAAAGCCATGCGCCGCGTGTTTGCTGATGCCTGGCTCTACATTGCCCTGCTCGATCCGAACGATGCTGGCCATGCGAAAGCCGTGCAGGCATGCGCGGACGAAAGCATCACCGGCATTGTGACCACCCGCTGGGTGTTGATGGAAGTGGCGAACATGCTTTCAAACTCCAAAGCACGCGCTGGGTGTGCCGCCTTCATGCGAGATCTCGATCACGCGGAAGGAATGCGCATCATTCCCGCCTCGGAGGAGCTGTTTCATCGAGGGCTGGCTCTTTATGACGAAAGACCCGACAAGGGATGGTCGCTCACGGACTGCATTTCCTTCCTCGTCATGGCTGACGAGCATGTCATTGAGGCGCTCACCGGGGACCACCAGTTTGAGCAGGCGGGTTTCACCGCCTTGCTTACCTAGCTCACCCCCTGACCTGCCCGTTGCCAGCTACCAGATACTTGTAGCTGCAAAGCTCCGCGAGCCCCATCGGGCCGCGGGCGTGGAGTTTGTCCGTGGAGATGCCGATTTCGGCGCCGAAGCCGAACTCGCCGCCATCGTTGAAGCGGGTGCTGGCATTGTGAAGCACCACGGCACTGTCCACCTCGTGCTGGAAGCGGGCGGCGGCGGCGGCATCGCGGGTGATGATGGTGTCGGTGTGATGGCTGCCGTAGTGGTTGATGTGCGCGATGGCTTCGTCGAGGCCGGACACGGTCTTCGCGGAGAGGATGAGGTCGAGATACTCGGTGCTCCAATCCTCCTCCGTGGCCGCTTTGGCATCCACACCGAGATGCGCGAGGGCTTCCGCATCGCCACGCAGCTCCACCTTGGCCTCTGCAAGGCGTTTGCCGATGATCGGATAAAAGGCCGCTGCGGTATCGCGATGCACGAGGATGGTCTCCAGCGCATTGCACACCCCGGGCTTCTGGCATTTGGAGTTCGCGATGATGTTCGCCGCCATGTCGAAGTCGGCATCGGCATGCACATAGACGTGGCAGACGCCGTCGTAGTGCTTGATCACCGGCATGCGGGCGGTTGAGACGACCTTCTCGATGAGACCCTTGCCACCGCGTGGGATGATGAGGTCGATGTATTGATCCATCTTCGCCATGTGCTCCACGCTGCTGCGGTCGGTGAAGGGGATTAGTTGGATGCTGTCGGCCGGCAATCCGGCACGCTCTCCACCAGCCTGCAGGGCGGCGGCGAGGGCGCGATTGCTGTCGATGGCCTCGGAGCCACCGCGGAGGATGGTGGCATTGCTCGTCTTGAAACAAAGCGAAGCCGCATCCGTGGTCACATTGGGCCGTGACTCGAAAATGATGCCGATGACACCGATGGGCACGCGCAGCTTGCGAATGTGCAGGCCGTTCGGACGAGTCCACTGGGTCAAAAGCTCGCCCACGGGATCGGGCAGCGTCGCCACCTCACGCACGGCCTCGGCAATGGCTTTGAGGCGTTTCGGATCGAGCGTGAGTCGGTCGATCATGGCCTTCGAGAGTCCGTTTTGCTCCGCCCGGCCCAGATCGAGCGCATTCGCCGCGAGGATGTCATCCTGCCGAGCCATGATCTCGTCCGCCATCGCATGCAGGATGGCATTTTTCTGGTCGCTCGTGAGGTTCACAAGCGCCCGCGAGGCAGCGCGGGCGCGGCGGCCCATATCGAGAATAGCAGACTGGATTTCAGCGTCGGTCATGCCGCTGGTTACGGGCTGGAAAGCAGCCCGTCAAGCCTCACGGGGCCTTCTTCAACTCCGCCAGCATCTCAAGCAGTTGCGTGGTGAGGATCACGCTGGCGTCTTCCTGGACGACGTTGGTGCCGATCCAAGTTTCGTAGCCGCCGAGACGGTGCTGCTCGGGCGTCGGGAGGTAGCCGTGGCGGCCGTTGGCGAGGCCGATGACCATGGTTTGGGGGAAAGGACTGCGCTTTTTGAGATCGAGGCCGATCTCGACAAAGGTCTCGAATGGGATCGCGCACACGGCGAGATCGCCGATGCGGATGGCCTGGATTTTCACGGTGATGCTTTCCTCCGGCCGCTCGGCGGCGCTGATGACGCTGCCAGCGTAGTTTTGAGCGAGGCGTGGGAGCTTCTCGATCTCCGCCTTGTCCTTTACGGCCCGCACGGCTTTCGCGGCCTGCACGTCTTCCTCGGAGGGACGCCGATACTTCAGCGTCACCTCCCGCTGCAGCATGCCGAGCGGGGCATCGGCGCGATGCTTGTCGATCTTCTTCAGGGCGAACCACGTCGCGTCGGCGGCCTTTTGCGCCACGATGCGGATCTGCTCAAAGGGCTCGCGGGGAGGGCGGGTGACGGTGAAGGGGATGTTGTTGATGTCACCCGAGGTGCCGTTCGACATCATGGCGACCATCTTGGCATTGCTTCGCATGCGCGAGGGCATCAGCCGAGCATACTCGCCGTAGTAATCGGCCGAAATTTCGCCTGAGGGTGCTCCGCCGACGTAGTGCAGGGAGTAATTCGCGAACACCGCCATCGGCATGCGCTTCGTATCCTGCACGGAGATCACCGTGATGTCTGGATCGGTGGGCCCGGCGGGATGGTCGAGCACGTCGGGACTGGTGCCGGGGTTCATTTTCACGGCGTCGAGCTTTCCAAACGGATTCAGCGGCATCTGGCCCGGCTTCAGGTACCAGCGGCGGTTGAAAACCTCGTCCGGCAACGGATGGGCTGCCGCGCCGATGCTCGCTGGTTTCAACGCGGTATGCGCCTGCACGATGGAATCGGCCACGCCTTGGACAAAGAGCTTCCGATACGCCGCAGCGGCCTCGGTGCGGGTGTTGAGGCTGGAGCCGCTGTGCGTGTGCGTGGAGCAGATGAGCATCTTTTCGACTTGAATGCCCGTTTTGCCCGCGGCGATGCTTTTGACCTCGTCGAGCACGTCCGGCCCTGCGCCCAAGTTATCCACCACAACCATCGCAAGCGTCGTGCGATCATCGGAAAGCACCAGCGCACGCGAGTGAAGTGGATCATGCGCCTTCTCCGCCATGTTGGCGCTGAAACCGCCGGGCATGTTCAGCGGGAAAACCTGCGGCGTGATGTCCACTGCGGCCGCTCCGGCCTTCAAAGCGGCGTTTTGCGACCAGGCTGAGGTGGTGAGTAACAGAGGGAGAAGAAGGCGTTTCATGCGGCGCAGATAACGCCCGCATGCTGCCGACTATCTCACCCGCGTCTGAAACGTGCGTGAATGCTTCCGCGAGGGCACCTCCAGGGTGTAGCTCTTCGCGTCGGCGGCCACGATGCAGTGCAGCGGATGCGCCGCGCAGCCCTCGCCGAGGTCGCCATGGTTGGCGATCATGGATTTGTCGGCGGTGTTCTCGGCATCCTCGCGGATGTTTTCATGCACCTGATACATGGCCTGGACCGTGGGCGTCGATTTCAGCGCATCCATGGCGGATTTGCTGGTGCCTTTTTTGGGACCGTTGTTCATCACGGAGACGGTGGGTTCGAGGCTGCGGATGAGGATGGGATTGTTGCTCACGTCGAGGCCGTGGTGGTTCACTTGATAAAGGTCCACCGTGCCGACGAGATTCACTGGCGAGACGAGCTTCTCCTCCACATTCCAGCTCAAATCCCCGCCATCGAAGAAACGGAAGCCGCCGAACTCCAGCAGCAGCACGACGCTGTTGGCGTTGTCGGTGGGATCTGGCGCTTTGGGCGGCACCGAGCCGTTCAAGGGGTTCGCGGGAGCGCCCGCGGGCGGCGAGATGAATTTCTGGTTCGCTCCGAGGCAGCGCAAAACGATCTTCGGACTGCCGTCGGCTTGTTTGAGAGGCACTTCATCGCCTGCGGCCAAGGTCACGCGGCGGTCAGCCTTGGCATCGAGATAAGGGCGGCGCATCAAGGCCCAGCGGGCATCCTGTGGCTTGCCATCGGGGCTGCCTTCTGGCACGCCCTTGTCGTAGATCGCACCGATGGGCAGTAGCGTGGCGAGTTCCGCGAGGCCGCCAAAGTGATCGCCATGAAAGTGCGTGATGACGACATGGTCGATGCGCTTCAATCCTGCCATCTCCGTGGCCACGCGGTGAATGCGCTGCGGATCGCGGCCGCCCGGATTGCCGGTATCGACGAGCACCGATTCACCGGCTGGCGTGACCATCAGCGTCGAGCCGCCGCCTTCGGAATCGATCCAATAAATTTCGAGCGTCTTGTCACGGGCAGAAGCAACAAGCGTGAAGGCAAGCAGGGCGGCGAGGATGAGCTTCATGGGGGCGACCGGTTGGCCCGGACATCCGCGACCGCAAGCATTTCCATCGAAGCCAAAAAGAAGCAGGAGATGCGTGCAAAAGCTTCTCGAAGCGCCACGTTTGGCCTTCCCACCCATGATCGCACGCCTCACGCTCCTCCTTGCCGCGGCGGCTTCCTTCACCACCGCGTTTGCGGAGCCGAAGAAGCTGCTCGTCGTCACCGTCACCACCGGTTTCCGCCATTCGTCCATCGAGACGGCGGAGAAAGTCCTCGCCGAGATCGGCCAGAAGTCCGGTGCCTTCACCGTGGACTATGTCCACCAGCCGGAAGGCCAGCCGAAGAACCCCGGCAAACCACCGGTGAAAGGTCCGAAGGACACCGATGAGGCATTCAAGGCCAAGCAAGAGGCCTTCAGCAAGGCGCTGGCTGATTTCAACACCGCCAACGCGGCCTGGAACGAGAAGATCAAGGCGTACATGGCCGACAAGATGGCGATTGATAAGATCAAGCACTACGACGGCTTCGTTTTCGCCAACACCACGGGCGATTTGCAGTTTCCGGACCGCGACGGCTTCGTGGAGCTGATCAAGGGCGGCAAGGCCTTCATCGCCATGCACTCCGGCTCGGACACCTACCATCCCTTCCGCGGCTATGTGGACATGCTCGGTGGTGAGTTTCAGACGCACAAGGCTCAGGTCGAGGTGCAGCCCGTGATCCACTCGCTGCTGCATCCCGCCGCCAAGCCAGCGCCCTCCGGCTGGAAGGTCTTTGACGAGATCTACATCATCAAGTCCTTCGACAAGGCCACCGTGCACGGCCTGCTCGGCCTCAATGCACATCCGAATGACGGCACGCCTGGCTACTACCCGATCTCGTGGTGCAAGCAGTTCGGCAAGGGCCGTGTCTATTACACCTCCCTCGGCCATCGCGAGGACGTGTGGGATCCCACCTGGAAGGAAGGCACGAAGGACCGCAAAAACAGCCCGGAGATCGCTCACACCTACCAGGATATGATCCTCGGCGGCATCCAGTGGGCGCTTGGCCTGGTGGACGGTGACTCAAAGGTCGGCAACATCCCGTAAACACGCGGCAACTTCTGTTCTCATCGCGCGTTCATGCGGCTCTCATGCTCATGAACGCGCGATTTGTTTTTGCCCTCCTCCTGCTGGCTCCGCTGGCCCATGCCCAGGTCTCCTCCGAGAACAACGACCGGCTCCGCGAGGCGCTGAAACGCCACCCCGAGGCGGATGCGAACAAGGATGGCGTTTTGACCATGGAGGAAGGTCTGGCCTACCTCGCCAAGAGGAAAGGTAAAAAGGGCGCGGCACCGGAAAAGATGCCTGCGGATGCGCTGAAGCCGGATGTGGTCAATGTGGCCTATGGTCCGCATGAGCGTGACAGGCTGGATTTGTATCTGGCAAAGGGTTCGGAAGGCAAAAACACGCCGCTGGTCGTGCTGATCCATGGCGGCGGCTTCAGGGCAGGGGACAAGAGCAAGTGGGCCACGGACAAGGGCGCGAAGGAGCTGATCGCGCAGGGCATTTCCTGCGCCGCCTTGAACTATCCCTTCCTCGATCACATGCCTGTTCAGGACATTCTGCGGCATTGCGCCCGTGCCGTGCAGTTCCTGCGCAGCCGCTCCGGGGAGTGGAAGCTGGACAAGACACGCTTCGCCGCGATGGGCGGCTCCGCCGGCGCGGGCACCTCGCTGTGGCTGGCTACGCATGATGACCTTGCTGATCCAAAAGCGGAGGATCCGGTGCTGCGTGAATCCACGCGGCTGAGCTGCGCGGTGTGTAATTCCACCCAGGCCACCTACGACGTGACCCGCTGGGAGTCATTCCTGGGTGCTCCGAAGCCGGAATTCCGCACCAGCGAGACCGAGGCGGCGATGTTTTATCACCTGCCGACCTTCACCGAGCTGGCGTCGGAGAAGGGCAGGGCCATTCTAAAGGAGTGCGACATGCTGTCGTGGATCACGAAGGATGATCCGCCGCTCTTCATCAGCAATGCCCAGGTCGTGGAGGCCCCCTCGAACCGCGGAGAGTGGCTGCACTGCATTCATCATGCCCGCGAAGTCCATAAGCACTGCGAGTCCGCCGGTGTCCCTTGCGTGGTTTTACAGGATGTGGTGGATGAAAAACCAAGCGTCACGCAGTTCCTAGTGAACCATCTGGTCACCACCGCCAGGTAAGAGGGACACTCCCTTAGTGGCGTGCGCCCTGGATGCTCCCTCGAAGTCGGACGGTTGTAAAATGGCGTTCTGGCTCCGAAATCAGCAGCGCCGAACCCCATGAAACGAGCGAACACATTATCGGGAAGATCGTGAGCATCCCGGCGAGGCGTAGGGTGGCATAGAGGTCAGAGACGGGTCCATACGACTCAACATCGGCGGTCACACCTGCCACGGGTGAAAACGCACCATGATTTGATGTGCCTCCAGGCTGTCAGTTGACCTCAGAGCAGGTGTCACGACTTACTTGCCGGGCATGAAAAGTGATGACAAACGAGTTCTACAATTCGAGAACCAAGCCGCGGCGCGTTAGCCTTCCCCACGATGTGCCTGCGTTTTGATCTTTCCGCTGCGACCTTCGACCTTCTTCTGAGCGCCTGTGACAAGCCCGTGGTGGTCCCTCCTCCGTCCGCGCCGAAACCGGAAGCTCAGAAGGAAACAGCTGACGAACTGAAAAAGCTTCGGGACAAGCGGCCACGCATGGATACTGAGAAGGCGAAGTTCGTCGCCGTGCCCAGCACGCCCTCCGATCCGAAGCCCGAGAAGCCTGAGAAGATCAAAAAACGTCCGAGGTCAAAAAAGCCGAACCGGCCAAGTAAGCCCATTTTTCATGTCTGAGATCATCCTGAAGCTTTTTTACGGTGAGGCGCTCGAACCGCACCTCGATGCGCTCGGCGGCCTGCGCATTTCTGTCTTCCACGAGTATCCCTACCTCTACGAGGGCAGCCTCGACTATGAGCGCGGTTACTTGCGCACCTACCTGAACTGCGAGCGCAGCCTGGTCGTTCTCGCTTTCGATGGTGAGCGAGTCGTCGGGGCCACGACCTGCCTGCCCATGGTGGATGAGGGGCCGGAGTTTCAGGCGGCTTTCGTCAAGGCTGGGGGCTATGATTTGCAGCACATCTGCTACTTCGGCGAGTCCATTTTGCTGCCGGCGTATCGCGGCAAAGGGCTGGGCAAGGCCTTCTTTCAGCACCGCGAGGCGCATGCGAAGGCCATCGGAACCCACATCGCCACCTTTTGTGCCGTGGATCGTGCGGTGGATCATCCGTTGCGGCCGGGAGGCTATCGTCCTTTGGACGGATTTTGGCAAAGCCAGGGCTACACCAAGCATCCCGAGCTGCAGGCCACCTTCATCTGGAAGGAGATCGGCGAGCCCGCCGAGTCGCCGAAAACGCTGACGTTTTGGTTGAAGAACCTCCCCGCGTGAGCACGAAGCATTATGACCCTCGACGAACTCCGCCGCCAAGTCTGTGAAGCCAACCGCGCCCTGCCCGCCAGCGGTCTCGTGCGCCTGACCTGGGGCAATGTGAGCGGCATCGACCACGCCAGCGGCCTGTGGGCCATCAAACCCAGCGGTGTAGATTACGATCAACTCACCCCGGCCGACATCGTCGTGCTCGATCTGGAAGGCAAAGTGGTCGAAGGCAAGCTGCGCCCGTCGAGCGACACGAAGACGCACCTGCACCTCTACCGCGAGTTCCCGCAGATCGGCGGCATCACTCACACGCACAGCCTGCATGCCACGATGTTCTGCCAGGCCGGCCGTGAGCTGCCCTGCCACGGCACCACGCATGCGGATCACTTTCACGGCACCGTGCCCCTCGTGCGGGCGCTGACGTCCGAGGAGGTGGAGGCCGATTACGAGCATTTCACCGGCGTGGCCATCGTGGAGCGGTTGCGTGAGCTGAGCCACGATCCGCTTGAGATGCCCGCCGTGCTCCAGCTTCATCATGCGCCCTTTACCTTTGGCAAGAGCGCCATGGATTCGCTGAATAACAGTATCGCCCTCGAAATGTGCGCCCAGATGGCTCTGGGCAGTTATGCCTTGGCTCCCTCGCTGGCTCCCATCCCATCCCACATCCTTGAAAAGCACCACCTGCGCAAACACGGTCCGGGTGCCTACTACGGGCAGAAGTGAGCGGCGCTGCGTAATGGAGTTTATTTGGGGTCATCACAAAGACACCGTTCTAGGTCTCCGGGCGTGTTTACTGAAGCTGTGTCCTCTCACGGCTGCTCCGGCCCCGACTGGACACGATCACACTCGGCTCAGCATGTCCGTGCGGCGACCGGTTCGACTGAATCCAAGCAGGGCGTCAAAGCGGAGAACTGCCGTGCCAAATGGCGGATAGGCAAGGATTTCCGCTTTCGTTTTGTCTGCCCCCTCTAAACTCCGTCTTCCCAACGAAAAACCACACCATGACTCCCGAAGAAGCCAAAGCCCAGCTCGACAACCAGGTCCGCGAAATCATCAACTGGCACTTCTCGCCGGAAACCGGCTGCCCGTTCTGGCTGGAGTGGGCCAAAAAAAACTTTGACCCACGCGGCGTGGTAAACAGCTACGAAGACATCATCGCAAAGTTCGATCACTTCCAAGATGAGTATCTCCGCGACCTCCAGCCCGAAGTTTGGGTGCCCAAAGCCTTCGAAGGCAAGCCCTTCAACATTTTCGAGACCGGCGGCACCACCGGCATGCCGAAGCAGCGCATCGGCTGGAATGACTTCCGCGTCGATTATGAGGAATTCAGCCACAAGCTCAAGGACGAGCATTTCCCGAAGGGCCAGAGCTGGATCATGGTCGGCCCCACCGGACCTCGCCGCCTGCGCCTCGCCGTGGAGCATCTCGCCAACTACCGCGGCAGCGCCTGCTACTTCGTCGATCTCGACCCACGCTTCGTGAAGAAGGTGATTTCCAACAAGCAGTTCGACGTGGCCCGTCAGTACATGGATCACGTGGTCGATCAGGCCGTGCTGCTTCTGAAGAATCGCAAGATCTCCGCCATCTTCACCACGCCGAAGCTGCTCGAAGCGCTAGCTGAAAAGGTCGATCTCTACAGTGCCGGCATCCGCGGCTGCTTTGTCGGCGGCACCACCATGACGCCGCAGTATGTGCGTTTCATCGTGGAAGAGGTGCTCGAAGGTAAAATCGGCTTCTACCCGACCTATGGCAATACCTTGATGGGCCTCGCCGCCAGCGTGCCGCTGGAGCCGTCTGACAATTTCTCTATTACCTACTACGCCCCGCAGCCGCGTGCCGTGCTGCGCATCGTCGATCCGAAAGCGACGAACAACACCGTCGATTACGACGCCTGGGGCCGTGTGGAGCTCACCACGCTCACGAAGGAGTTCTTCA
>JBJONJ010000053.1:0-4932 GCA_046051905.1 Verrucomicrobiota bacterium | reverse complement strand
CGTCGCGGGCTTTTCGATGCCGAGCAGATCAAGCACGGTGGGATACATGTCGATGCAACCGACCACGGCCTCGCTCGTGCTGCCTTTCGCGATTTTGCCCGCAAACGACCACATCAAGGGCACGCGGGTGCCACCTTCGTAGAGCGTGCCTTTGCCATCGCGTAGCGGTGTGTTCATCGTGGGCGGTTGGAGGCCCGCCCACTTCTGCCAGGCCTCGTTGGCGGACTTTTTGCCTTCGGCGATGGTGTTGCTGTGCGTGTTGCCGCCGTTGTCAGAGGTGAAGATGACGAGCGTGTTGTCCGCGATGCCTTGTTTCTCCAATTCATCGAGGATGCGGCCAAAGCACTCGTCCACGCTTTTGAGCATCGAGGCCATGATCGGGTTCCCCTGGCGGCCAGTGGGATCTTTTTTCGCCATGAAGGCCTTTGTGTATTCTTCTTTGTGTCCCCACGGCCCATGCACGCCGTAGCACCACAGGTTGAGGAAAAACGGCTTGTCCTTGCCCGCCTGGATGAACTTCACTGCCTCCGCCGCCTGGCGATCCACGATGTATTCGCCCTGCGGGCCATCGGTGATCGTGCCGACCTTGTTTTTGGCATTCGGCTTGCCGTCCGGCACGACGCCGTAAGGCGAAAAATACTCTCCGGGCGGCCCAGGATCAGGATGGCAGTGAAAGGCGGTGTCAAAGCTTTGCTGCTCCGGCCAATGCGGCTGCGTGAGGCCGAGATGCCACTTGCCGATGTGCGCGGTGCGGTAGCCGTTTTGCTTCAAGACCTCCGCCAGCGTGATTTGCGCAGGTTCGAGGTAGTTTTTGCTCTCTGGCGTCAGCATCGGCGCATTCGGTGGAGCCTTTTCCGGCAGAAACGCATGCTCCGCAGCTTGCGGCGGCTGATGCCCCGTGGCGCTGGTGATGCGATGCCGAGCGGAATACTGCCCGGTGAGGATCGAAGCCCGCGTCGGCGAGCACAGCGGCTGCGAATAGGCATTCGTGAAACGCATCGCCCGCGAGGCAAAGCGGTCGATGTTCGGCGTCTCGTAATAGTTTGAGCCATACGCCCCGCAGTCCATCCAGCCCATGTCATCGACGAGGAAGAGGACGACGTTCGGCTGCGCGGCGGCGAAGAGCGAAGAGCCAAAGGCGGAGAGACAGAAGACCAGAGCGAGGCGGAGCATGGTGCCGCGGGGAACGTCATGAACCAGGTCGAATTGCGGCCATTCTCAGTTTTCAGTTCCGCCATTCTCCTTTTCTCCATCTTCGAAAAGCATGGAGGAACTGAAAAGGGGCCAGAATGGAGGAATGGTAAAAGGAGCGGAGGCTTGTTGGATGCCTCATTCGCGCCAACAACAATGGTCGGGCCGGCGAGATTCGAACTCACGACCTCTTGCACCCCATGCAAGCGTTCTACCAGGCTGAACTACGGCCCGACCTTGTTGACGCGCACCTCGGGCGTTTTGAGGCGTCCTTGGCGGCGAGGGCGGGGATTCTGGCGGTTTGCGGACGGTTTGCAACCGCGATGTTTCCGCGTGTGAAAATTCACCTCACGGCCGCTCGCAGGCCACGGGGGGGGCTGGCACCTGCCGGTTTTCCGCAGCACGGGCTCCAGCAGCACCGTGTCGCCGAGTTGTTTGTGAAGAATGACCAGCTCTCCCATGACTGCGGAAAATCTCAGCCCTACGCCGGAATGCGCAACCTCCGCGACGGTAAACTTGCCACAAGAGCCTGCGAATGATGGCAGGCCGGTGACGTATGACTGTGCCCCTCGTTCGCATGAAACTCCTCCTCGCGATTCTTCTCACTCCCACCCTGCTTGCCGCGGTCGATTTTGATCGCGAGATCCGACCGCTGCTGCAGGAGCGCTGCATCGAGTGCCACGGCGAGAAGAAACAGAAGGGCGAGCTGCGTCTCGATGCCAAAGTCCACGCCTTCAAAGGCGGTCACGACGGCCCTGCGATCCTCGCGGGCAAAGCAGACGCATCACCCCTCTTCCAGCGCCTCACCAGCACTGATGACGATGAGCGCATGCCGCCGAAGGGTTATCCGCTCACGCCGCAGCAGATCATGCTCGTCCGCGAATGGATCGACTCTGGAGCGAAGTGGCCTGAGAATGCCACTGACAAGGCGGCGCTGACCGACAATCGCCTCCAGCACTGGTCTGTGCAATCCATCCGGCAAAACTTTCCCGCCAACGCTACCATCGACACCTTTATCGAGGCCAAACTCCGCGAAAACGGCCTCACGATGTCTCCTGAGGCCGATGCACGCACTTTGCAGCGCCGTCTTCACTTCGACTTGCTCGGGCTCCCACCGTCGGACGTGTCAGACACGTCCGACCAAACCTACGAATCGCTCGTCGATTCCCTCCTTGCCTCACCCCACTTCGGCGAACGCCAGGCCCGTCACTGGCTCGACATCGTCCACTACGCCGACACGCATGGCTTTGAGCGCGACCAGCTCCGCCCCAACGCCTGGCGCTACCGAGACTACGTCATTGAGTCCTTCAACGCCGACAAGCCCTACGATCGGTTTCTGCGCGAACAAATCGCCGGGGATTTGATGCCGAAACCGGCCATCGACGCCCTCGGCTTTCTCTCCGCCGGGCCGTGGGACTTCGTCGGGCAGCTGGAAACGAGATCCGACATGCTGCGCCGTGCCGCCCGTGCCCTCGATCTCGATGACATGGTCACGCAGACGCTCACCGCCACCATGGGCATCACCATCAACTGTGCCCGCTGCCACGATCACAAGCTCGATCCGATCACGCAGGAGGAGTATTACCGGCTGTGGGCCGTGTTTGCCGGCGTGAAGCGCGGCGACCGCGAACTCGATCCCGCCGAGTCCAAACGACTTGCCGATGAAAAAGCTCGTTTGAACAAACAACTCGCGCAAACACGCACGCAGATCGCCAAACTGGCCGGTGAAGGCTTTGAACTCGCCAAACTCATCCCCGAAGCCTCCGGCATCGATCTGCGGAACGGCGCGGCCACGAAGGACAAGCTGGGTTACCATCGCGACATCCAGACCAACCGCCTTCAGAAGGTCGAAAACGTGCCTGGCGTGAAGTGGGCCTTCGTTCCCGATGGCAAAGGCGAGGTCACGGTGGACTTCAAAAAGCCCGTGAAAGGCCTGCCAGCCACCAGCGGCCATTTTTGGGACACCATCGCGAATCGTCCTCTCAACGCCCAGCGCAGCACCAAGATCGGCAGCACGGATTTCGCAGCCAAAGGCCACAGCATGCTCGCCATGCACGCGAACAGCGGCATCACCTTCGACCTCGCGAAACTGCGTGAACAAAGCGGCCTGAAAGCCATGCGACTCACCGGAATCGTCGGCTTCGGTGCCTCGAAAGAAGCCGCGGCGACGAAGGCGGACTTCACCGTGTTCGTCGATGACGAGTTGAGGTTTCAAAAGCTCAAGTTGCGAAAGGACGAAACGGCCGCGCTCGACCTCGACGTGCCTGCGAAGGCCAAAACGCTCACCTTGATCGCCACCGATGGCGGTGACGGCATCGGCAACGATCTGCTTTTCATCGGCGATCCGAAGCTCGTGCCCGAAATCGCCGAAACGCGGCTCAGCGAGGCCGACGCCGCTCAATTGAAGCAACTCCGTGCCGAAGCCCAAAAGCTCGAAAAAACCCTCCAGGCCATTCCCGAGCCTGAAAAGGTCTATGCCGTGGTTTCCGATCCCAAACCGCCCGTGATCAAAGTGCAGCGTCGCGGTAATCCCGAAGACGAGGGGCAGGAAGTCACGCCCGGTGCTTTTTCATGGGCCACGCATGCTTCCGCTGCCTTCGGCGATCAAACCACGCCCGAAGCCCGGCGTCGCCTGGCACTCGCGAACTGGATCACGCATCCCGACAACCCGCTCACGGCTCGTGTGATTGTGAACCGCCTCTGGCATCATCATTTTGGTCAGGGATTGGTGAACACCCCGAGCGATTTCGGCATCGGCGGCAGCCCGCCGAGTCATCCGGAGCTGCTCGACTTCCTTGCACGGGAACTCATGACCCATGGCTGGAGTTTGAAGCACGTGCACAAGCTGATCGTGATGTCGAAGGCGTATCGGCAACGGTCCGTCGGATCGGTCGAATCGGACGGATCGAATCGGTTGATCTGGCGGCAGAATCCGCGCCGCCTCGATGCCGAAACGCTGCGCGACACCGTGCTCGCCGTCTCGGGCAAGCTGAACCTGGCCCGCGGCGGCCCCGGCTTCCGTGACTTCAACTACACTGAGGCTTACGCGCCCATTTATGAGTATGTGACGCCCGACAAACCGGAACTGTGGCGGCGCAGCATCTACCGGTTCATCGTGCGCACCACGCCGCACCAGTTCATGACCACGCTGGACTGCCCCGATCCCGCCAACTTCACGCCAGCCCGCGCCCAAACCACCACTGCCCTGCAGGCGCTGACCCTTTCCAACAACGAGTTCATGCTCCAGCAAGCCCGCCACCTCGCCGAACGGGCGAAAACACCCGAGCGCGCCTTTCAGCTCTGCTTCCAACGCGATCCGACATCTGACGAACTCGCCGCGGCAGGAAGGCTCGACCTCTTCTCGCTGTGCCGCATGCTCATCAATGCGAACGAGTTCGTTTATGTGGATTGAGAGGGCCGCTACGCCAGGATGCCCTTCACGAGGTTTCCAGCGATGCCGGTGAGTCGCATGTCGAGGCCCTGGTATTTGAAGTTCAGGCGCTCGTGGTGGATGCCGAGCAGGTGCAGAATGGTGGCGTTCAAGTCGTGCACATGCACGCCGTCACGGACGATGTTGTAGCTGTAGTCATCGGTCTCGCCATGGACGTGACCTTTTTTGATGCCAGCTCCGGCCAGGAAGAGGGAATAGCAGCGCGGGTGGTGATCGCGGCCGTAGTTCGTCTCCGTCAGCGTGCCTTGCGAGTAGATGGTGCGGCCGAATTCGCCGCCCCAGACGATGAG